>SVMQ01000090.1 GCA_015067375.1 Oscillospiraceae bacterium
GGACACATGACCGAAAGCACTCTTGCATTTACCTCATCGGTGCTTCCCACCTTGGAAAACACCGATGAGGTAAATGCAAGAGTGCTTTCGGTCATGTGTCCCATGAGCAGCCTCATCGCCGCAAAGATACCAAGCACGGAGGCGGCAATGCCTATCTCCTTGCTCTGTAGCACCTCACCCTCTTTTCGTGTATCACGTCGCTTTTTCGGCGTGGCTTTTTCGGTTTTCTCTTCGCCTGCCATAAAGCCACCGCCCTTTCACGCAGGGTGTACTAGGTGACCGCTATCTGCCCCACGATGCCGTTAAGGTTAGTGAACAGGATATTCATCACCTCGCCCATGAATTCCGATACAACGCCGCAGCTTGCTGCAAGCACTACCAGACCCACGAGCATCTTTATCTGAATGTTGATAACAAACACATGGATAGACGGAACAGCCTTCATCAGCACGCCGATACAGAATTCTGTGACCAGCGACGCCGCAACGACAGGCATAGCAAGCTTGACTCCAAGCGTCAGCACCGTCTGAAAATACTGAACTATAATATAGCCGATATTTATATTTATACCGCTGTAGCCGATGGGTATCGTTTCATACGACACTGCAAAAAGCTCGATGTATGAAAGATGTCCGCCGACAGCAAAGAAATACAGCATAAACCAGTAGCTGTACAGCTGCGTGGAGATACCTGCATTACCGAATGTGGGGTCGTAGCTCTTCGCCATGGAAAGACCGATCTGCATATCAGACATCTCACCTGCCATGGAAAAGACCTGCAGCATGATATTCACGAAAAAGCCAAGCACTGCGCCGACAAAAAGCTCCTTGCCTATGTCAAACACAAACGGCAGTATCCCTGAGGGCAGCGTGTATTCCACACCGCCTGCCGCGACCATTACCAGCGACAGCATCAAAGTAACGCCTGCTTTTACCATAGTCGGCACGTTATTGCGCGCAAAAATAGGGTTGAATGTGAATATTCCGCTGACCCTCGCCAGCACCATTATAATAATGACGAAATTCGTCTGTATAGCTTCCCAAACTTCCGACACGGCGCGCTCCTTACGTTATGGGGATGGCCGCTACCTTTTCAAAGATGAAATTAATGAAATCTACACATTCAGATACCATCCAAGGTGCCATAAAGAATAGCGTAAGTCCTACCGCAATAGCCTTAGGCGCAAACGACAGCGTCTGCTCATGTATCTGTGTAGCAGCCTGCAAAATTGCGATAACAAGACCGACTAGCATAGCGACCAGCAGCACAGGAAGCGCAAGCTTGAATGCCAGCATGACCGCCTCACGGAATATATCCATCACAAGATCCTGCGTCATTATTTCATCTCCTTTCGCGGAAGATCAACGGCAAGCGCCGCTACCAGTTATAGCTTGAAACAACAGAGCCTATCAGCAGGTTCCATCCGTCCGCCAGCACGAATACCAGTATCTTGAACGGCATCGAGATCATAGCAGGCGGCAGCATCATCATACCCATCGACATCAGCGTACTACCGACAACAAGGTCGATAACAAGGAACGGGATGAATATCATGAAGCCCATCTGGAAAGCGCGCTTCAGCTCGCTTATCATAAACGACGGTATTATGACCGTCAGGCTGAGATCATTCTGTATGTACTCCTCAGTGAAGCCGCCCTCAGGCTCTTCGAGATGAGAGAGATCAATAAAGAAATCGAGGTCATCGTTGCTCGTCTGCTTGAGCATGAACTTCTTGAGCGGCACAGAAGCTGCGTCGAGCGCCTCCTGCGTCGTCATCTCCTCATTGACATAAGGCTGATACGCTACCTCGTTTATCTCACCGAATACAGGCGCCATGATAAACAGCGTCAGAAACAGCGCCATGCCTGTTATGACCATATTAGGCGGTGTAGCCTGCGTCTGCATCGCCGTCCTCAGAAAGCTGAGCACAATAACGATCCTTGTAAAACAGGTCATCATTATCAGTGCAGACGGAAGCAGCGCGATGAGCGTCAGCAGCAGGACGACCTCAAGCGGCTGTGATGCGTCTACGCCGATAAGCTCCTGAATAACAGAGCTGCCTGCCTCGTCACCGATATCAACAGGGTCTGAGTCAAGATAATCGCCCGCCTCAAGACCTGTAGCGTTTTCCGTCGTTTCCACAGCGACCTCAGCGCTCTCCGCCATCGCGGAAACGCCGAAATATGTAACTGTCAGCACTACGCACAGGAGCAGCGAAACGACAAATCTCGCGACAAGCTTCTTGTCTGACTTAACAAGTCTTTTTATCAAATCCGCTCCTCCTACTTGTTTTTGTTCATCATATTACCGAGTACCGTCTTGAAGCTCTCGCCAAACGAAGGATTTTCGCTGTTTTCCGCTTTAGGGTACAGCTCCTCCTCTGTCTGCTGAAGCTCACAGATCACCTCGGTATGAGAAGAAGTTACACCAAGCACCATGATCTTGCCACTGATGCTTACCATCAGGAGCATCTTGTCAGGGCCAAGGTTGATGCGCTCCAGTATCTTCATATTACGGCTGTCAGAGGTCATAACGTGCTTGTTCAGCTTCTTCATCAGCCAAAACAACACAAAGACGATAGCAAGCACTCCGACAAGAGCCATTATCATCTGAAAATAGTCGCCCAACGCGCATCCTCCTTCTCTGAAAGATAAAAAATGCAAAATAATGCTCTAAATTCTGCCAACCATGAAAAACCAAAAGGCGGGATAGAAATCCCCCGCCTTGGTCATATTGAGTAGATTAGCCGAGGACCTTCTTTACAGTCTGCAGGATTCTGTCGGGCTTGAAGGGCTTAACGATAAAGTCAAGCGCACCGAGCTTGATAGCTTCAACTACCATTGCCTCCTGACCCATTGCAGAACACATTACTACCTTAGCCATGGGGTCGCCGCCCTTGATGTCCTTGAGAGCCTCGATACCTGTCTTGTTGGGCATCGTGATATCCATGATAACAAGGTCAGGCTTCTCGGAAGCATATACATCGCAAGCAATAGCACCATCTGCAGCCTCAAGGATGTTTGTGTAACCGTTCTTGGTCAGTGTGTCCTTGATAAGCATTCTCATGAAAGCAGCGTCGTCAACTAATAATATTTTCTTGTCCATTACTATATCTCCTTGAATCGTATTAATGTTAGTTAATTTTATTCTTTACCAAGACTGTCCATGAACTTGGATTTCACGATCTCGGTGATTCTTACCGCAAAGTTGTCGTCGATAACCACAACGTCGCCTCGTGCGATAAGGTTTCCGTTGACCACGATATCAACAGGTGCGCCTGCCTGACGCTCCAACTCGATGATCGTGCCCTGTGTGAACTCCAAAATATCCTTGACCTTACGCTTAGCTGTACCGATCTCTACCGAGATCTCCAGCGGAACGCCCATCAGCAGCTTGAGATTATCCTGCTGGTCGCCCGGCAGACCGAAATCCATAGCGTCAAACTGATGAAGCTGCGCATTCTGTATGTTAACAGGCGGTACGGGCGGAGGATAAGCTCCATAAGCCGCGTACTGCGGAGGATATCCATATCCTGCGGGGGGTGGGTATGCTGCCTGCTGAGGCGGTGCGGCGTACATCGGCTGCTGAGCAGGTGCTGCAGGTGCTGCCGCCATAGGTGCGGGAGCCGCTGCAGGAGCAGGTGCAGGAGCCGCTGGAGCTGCTGCAGGAGCAGGTGCCGGTGCAGGCTCTGGCTCATCCTCGACTACGAAGCTATCCATCATCTTGCTGGAGAGCGTCTTAGCGAGGTCTACCGACATGATCGACATGAACTCACTGTTCATTACGCCGTCAACGTTCAGGTTGAATGTAACGGATACTACCGTATCCTGAGGATCAAGCTCTGAAAGCTCGCAGAAGTTTGTTTCTTCGATTATGTAGGGGGTCGGCGTTGAAATATCAACGGAAGTACCCAACAGATCGGACAAAGCTGTTGCTGAAGCGCCCATCATCTGGTTCATTACCTCAGACACGGCACTGATGTTCAGCTCGTCAAACTCGAAGTCGGGGGAGATAACCAGCGGATTTCCCATCAGCTGATTAAGGATCATCTGCACGTCATCCTGCTTAAGGACCATCATGTTAACGCCCGTGATACCGGCAACATATATGATCTTTACGCAGATCGCAGGTTCAAGTCGGGTGTAGTTCAGCTCCTCGACCTTTACCACGCTGACCTGAGGCGTTGTGATCCATACCTTTGCGTTCAGCAGTTCCGAAACAGCCGTTGCAGCGGAACCCATACTTATATTAAGTATTTCGCCGACAGCGTCTATTTCGTATGTGCTAAACTCGACATTTTCATTGGCCATCAGTTATCATACCTCAATTCTGTATAAAATTATCGATCATAATCGCTTTTTTATTATTGTAGGTTCCCATCTTACCGTCGAACCATGGCTTACCGCCCACCGTAACAAGTACATTGGTATTTATGTTCTTGCCCAGCGGTATGACGTCGTTCACCTGAAGCGTCAGCACCTCAAACAGGTCGAGATTTATCTCACCCAATATTGCGGTGATATCAAGATCTGTACTGCTGATGCCGTTCATGATGCTGTCGCGGCGCTCCGCCTCGCGGTTTGCATCCGTCTTTCTTCTGGACGAGTAGCGTGGGATGAACTTGCCCATGATCTCATCAAGATTGATGGCGGGAATACATACGGAGATCAGCGACTTGATACCATTGATCTCTACTTCCAGCACAACGATGATAACCGTGTCCTCATGACCGATCGTCTGCACTACTCGGGAGTTGGTCTCAATGCCTATCAGCTTCGGATAAAGCTCGATGTGCATATTCCAGGGCTCCTGCAGAAGCTCTGCAAACGAACTCATGACATCGTTCATTATCGTGATCTCTATTTCGGTAAAATCTCGGTTGACATCACGATACTCACCCTTACCGCCCAGCAGACGGTCGATCATGGTGTAGGTGATCGCATTGGATACCTGAACGATGATGTTCGTTTCGTTGACCTCATCATTTGCGATGCCCATATCAACCATGCCCATCATTACATAATCAGGCAATGCGTTGTTGAACTCACTGTAACGCTGCTCTTCTATGTTGACAAGAGTAACGCGGCAGTACAATCTGAGCAGTCCTGTCAGATATGACGACAACAGACGCGCGTAATTCTCAAAGATGCTGTCAAGCACCTTGATCTGCTCTTTAGTGAACTTCTTCGGAGCGCGGAAGTCATATTCCTTGACCTTTTCCTCCTCCTTGGCAGCCACTATGGGAGCCGCGCCTGATGCGACGTTTTTCAGCATCTCGTCAATCTGCGCCTGCGTCAGAACGTCAGCCATCAAAATCCCCCCTCGGATCAATTAATCTTTCATATATTTTCATTCTGCATCAGATGCGGCGGAATCCTCTCCGCCCTCTGCTGCGTCAGCGTCGGAAGCCGCAGGCTCCTCGGCCTTTATGAAGTTTTCAAAATCATCATATACGAACGGGCCTACACCGTCATTCGTGCTGACAGTGCCGCCACTCGGGAACAGGCTCTCAATATTATTGATAACGCCCTGTGCGGAATCATTCGGGAGCTTGCCCTCATCATCGCCATGCTTGTCAGGATCGACCTGATCAGCCGACAGTCCAAAGTCATGACCAAGGATATCCTGAACCACCTTCTCGTCTGTGAGATCGAGATCATTTTTTAGGATGACCAGCTCAACTCTACGGTTTTCCGCCCTGCCCGCTTCGGTGTTATTATCTCCGACGGGTTCATGCGGACCTGCAGCCTTGAGTCTGAGCTGCTCGCTGTCCAGTACCGCCTTGAACTCGAGGTATTTTGTAACACTGCTCGCACGACCTGCTGACAGATCCCAGTCGTTGACGTCCGAGATACCGACAGCCGTATGACCGCCTACCGTTACTGTCTGGATAGATTTCTTGACAGCCTTCAGCGCGGGACAGATACCATTGATTATCTGCTGTCCCTCTGTTGTGAGCTTGGAGCTGTTTCCTTCAAAGAACACACCACTGTTGAAGCGGATGTAGATGTGTGCGGAGTCCTTGGATGCCGACATAGCATCGGAAAGCTCCTCATCCTCGATGTATTCTGACAGATATACATAAAGCTGATCAAAGCTCTGAGGAAGCTCACCCGAACCCTCTGTACCCTGTGGCTCCTCATCCTTTATATAGTTGCCCTCGTCAGTAGTGTGCTCGGGCTGGTCTACATATTCGTTAAGATATTTACCTCTTGACTGAAATGCCTGATATATGTACTGCCATTTCTGTTCATCAAGGCTTGAAGACGCGTACAGCATTACGAAGAATGTAAGAAGCAGCGTAACCATGTCACTATAAGTAGCAAGCCAGTCATTGTCATGGTTTTCCTTGGGCTTCTTTTCTATTTTCGCCATACCGCAACCCCCTTTTCTATGATCGGAGCATCACATAACACACCCGATTATACTATTGTAACATATATTTGCGGATTTTGCAAACATTTTACGAGATTTTTTTAAAATTTTTTAAATTTTTTATGATTCTGAGGGCGTAGAGCTTGTCTGAGCGCTCTTAGGCAGCATAAACTCGAGCTTTTCCTGGATATATCTGGGGTTTGAACCTGCCGCAATGGCAAGAACACCCTCCTCGATTATCTGCATACACAGAAGCTCGTCATTATGTACATTCTGTAAAGAAGATGCAAGCGGTGCAAAGAATACGTTAGCGAAAAGCGAACCGTAGAATGTTGTAATAAGCGCGGTAGCCATACCTGAAGCAAGTCCGTCAGGGTTGGAGTCCATCGTAGCAAGCATGTTTACCAGACCTACCAGTGTACCCAGCATACCGAATGCAGGGAAGATACCTACGCCCTTTTCAAAGAACGCACGACCGTTGTCGTGACGGTCACACATAAAGTTGATAGCATCGTCCAGCATTCCGCGCACCTTATCTGCATCGTTAGCGTCAACGATAAGCATGAGCGCGGACTTCATAAAGGGATCCTTACAGCCGTTTGCGCTCTCTTCAAGTGCGAGCAGACCACGGCCACGGGCGATCTTAGCGTACTCAACGATCTCGCCTATGTACTTCTCGGGCTTATACTTCTTAGGGAACAGAGCCATACTGAACTTCTTGGGGACACCCGCCAGATAGGACAGGGGAAACGAAGCAATCAGACAGCCTATCGTACCACCGATAGTGATAGCCAGTGAAGGCGGGTCTATAAAGTCGCTGATCTTACCACCACTGAAGATACCATACAGCACCAGACCGATCGAAATGACCCAGCCTACAATAAGTGAAATATTCAAAATATATCCCTCGCTTTTCTTTATTAAATGAAAGTATATTCGTCAGACAGCCTTTTGGCTCGTCCGTGGATTATGTTAAAGGCGCGTCGTCAGCAGGCCTGCGTCTTGCTATCCTGCGGCGGCTCCTGTTATATTCGAGAATTTTTTGCTGCAGCTCCTTCATGCTCTCGCGGACGATGTAGCTGTGTCCGTTTGAAAGAACTATCACAGTGTCGGGAGTTTCAGTGACGGTCTCAATAAGCTGCTCGTTGAGTAGGAATACCTTTCCGTCAAGCTTTGTTAAAAAAATCATATCTTTACCTCAACAGCTATGCCCCCGCCCCGAAAGACGGGGGCTTGCCGTTAAACTACTTTAAATTCAAGCTAAAAGCTTATCTCTTGAGGTTGAGAAGTTCTTCCAGCATGGTATCGGAAGTTGTGATAACTCTGGAGTTAGCCTGATAACCTCTCTGAGTTGTGATCATGTCGGTGAACTCCTGAGAAAGGTCAACGTTGGACATTTCGAGAGCGCCTGCAACTACCTCGCCTGCGCCGTTGGAGCCTGCTACCTCTACCTTAGCCTCACCCGAAGCTACTGTTTCAGCGAACATCGTTCCGCCTACCTGCTCGAGACCGTTGGGGTTATCGAATGTTGCAATGTCGATACGACCGAGCGTCAGATATCCGTGAACGTTATGCAGACCGATGATGGTACCGTCAGCCTGTACTGTTACGTTCTCAAGATCCTTGTAGCTCTGCTCAGAGCCTGTGCGGCCGTCTGTCAGACCGAATGTTGTCAGGTACTTAGCAACCTCTGTGAAGAAGCTGTCTGCACCACCACCGAGGGACAGCGAGGGGTTAGCGCCGAAGAGCGCATCTCTTGCAGC
>SVMQ01000091.1 GCA_015067375.1 Oscillospiraceae bacterium
TATCTCCTCGTTGTTCTCCTCGTTAGTCATCGCCATTCTTTTCTACCTCGCTTTCTATCTGTGCAAGCTGCTCTGACTCTTCATCCTGAGAGAGCATCTGCGTTACTTTATTGCTGAAATATTCTATATAAGGTATCACCTTTCGGTAATCCAACCTCATCGGGCCAATTACGCCAAGCGTTCCTGCAGGCTTTCCGTCCTTGTAGTAGCTTGCGCTTACGAAGGTGGAATTGGATATCGCAAACGTACCCTCCTCTGCACCGAACTTGATGTTGATGCCTGAAAACGCACTGTCCAGTATCATCGCAAGCTCGTTCTTCTGCTCGAGGAACTTCATAACATCCACCATCGGGAACTCCTGACAGGTCAGCAGATTCGACTCGCCCTTTACATCGATGCTCTCGCGCATCATCTCGCCCGAAAGCTCATACACTGCATTAAGCAGCGGCGACAGCGTCATCATGTAGCTGCCGAGCGCCTCGACCAGCTTGCTCATGTACTCGTCGGTCATCTCGGAGGGGTTTACGCCCTGCAGATGCGTGTTGACAAAGCGCGTGAAGAACTCCATCTGCTCATGTGACAGATCAAACTCCATGCGGCACACTCTGTTCTTTACCTCGCCATTCGAGGTTATGAGCAGCAGCACATACATACGCTTTCCCGTAGGGATGACATCCACCTTTGTTATGACAGAAAACTGCGAAACATGGTTGGTGGAGAACGTTGCGCATTTTGTTATCTCAGCGAGCGCGGATGAAGCGTTCTTGATGATATCCTCATCAGTGACCGCATCCCTGAAGATGCGCTCGTCAAAATCAGCAAGATCCTCCTTGCTGACAGGCTCTGTACTCATAAGATTGTCGATATAGAACCTGTAGCCCTTGAACGTAGGAACACGTCCTGCCGAGGTGTGCGGATGATCGAGATATCCGTCCTGCTCCAGCGCCGCCATGGTGTTTCGTATGGTGGCGGAGGACACATTGATGTCAGGCTTCTGTGCAAGCGCCTTAGAGCCTACAGGCTCGCCCGTCAGTATATACTCGTCAACGATCGCCGCGAGTATCTTCATCGCTCTGGCGTCCACATCATGCCCACCTTTCAATTGAACTCTGCTGATTAGCACTCCGTTCTCAGGAGTGTTAGCACTCTTTCTCTCTGAGTGCTAAATATAATTTATCACATTTTCACTCAAATGTCAATAGCATTTTCAAAAAAAATGCGAAAATCGCAAAGTTTTTTATTAATTATCCGATACCACTTTTAAAAAGCTGATATATTCTCTGTTATCATTCCCTTTTCTGCGCCGAAAAACACAGACCGAGGTCATATCACTGTTTTGCTCCTCATATAATATTGCATGCTGGAAATTAAGCTCAACAAGACGGCTCTGCGGCTGGATTTTTCTTTTTTTGCGGTGATGTCACTGTTCTTCTTTTTTGACAAGACAGGCATCGGACTTCTGACCCTCTGCGCGGTATCCTGTCACGAGCTTGGACATCTTATCGTTATCACGGCGGTCGGCGCAAGAGCAGATAATATAACCCTTTACGGTGCAGGAATACGAATATCTGCATCCACTCAGCAGCTGGACGCCGCTGCAAAGGCTGCCGTGCTGTCGGCAGGCTGTGTCACAAATCTGACGCTATGCATCATCGCATACCTTTTAAACGCTCCGCTGTTTTCTGCCATCAACGCGGTCATGTGCCTGTTTAACCTGCTGCCTTTCGGTGAGCTGGACGGAGCTCTGCTAGCTAGACTTGCGCTCGGCGACAGACCCAAAATTCTTTGCACATTGCGCGTCGTTGCAGCAGCCCTTACCGCCGCGGCACTCATACTGCTTAACGGAAGGATAAGCATAACATTTATCATAACCTGCGCTTATATTCTGATGCTCTCACAAAAAACACGATAATAGCAGCTCAAAAATGGAAACAAATGTTGACATTTAGTGAAATAAGTAGTATAATAAAATTAGCGTTATTACATTAACGCGCTGAAAACAGGATCGACAGATCCCAATAGGAGGTAATTAACATGAGATACGAAATCAAAGGCGAGCCGCTTCCCGTCCTGCTCTGCTACCTTGAGCCCGGCGAGTCCATCATGTGTGAGAACGGTGCTATGTCCTGGATGACACCTAACATGAAGATGGCTACAGGTGCAGGCGGCGTTGGCAAGGCTATCGGCAGAATGTTCTCAGGCGAGAGCTTCTTCCAGAACACCTATACTGCTGAGGGCGGTCAGGGTATGATCGCTATGGCATCCAGCTTCCCCGGTTCCATTATGCCCGTTGACGTAAGCCAGGGCGACTTCATCGTTCAGAAGAAGGGCTACCTTGCTTCTGAGGCTGGCGTTACACTCTCCGTTGCTTTCCAGAAGAAGATCGGTGCAGGCTTCTTCGGCGGCGAGGGCTTCATCATGCAGCGTCTGAGCGGTCACGGTATGGCATTCATTGAGATCGACGGCTACGTTGTAGAGTACGATCTGCAGCCCGGTCAGCAGCTGGTAGTTGACACAGGCTACCTCGCAGCTATGTCCGCGACCTGCACAATGGATATCCAGACAGTTAAGGGTATCGGTAACGCACTGTTCGGCGGCGAGGGTCTGTTCAATACAGTAGTAACAGGTCCCGGTAAGGTATATCTGCAGACAATGCCCCTCAACAAGGTTCAGGAAGTTCTTTACACCCCCAGCAGATAAGTACATATTGAAAAGCGCGACAGGGATGGCGAAATGCCATCCCTGTTTTTTATTCTGTGTCGATACTGCTCATTATACGGTGCTTAACTTCGGCAGACGGTGCTTCTGTGCTGTCCGCAATAAGCTCCCTGATATTTATCGTCTGCTGTATCGCTGCACTGCCATCCGCACCAGCGCTCAGCTTAGGTCGGCGTACTGCCAGAAAAGCCAATGCCGCCAGTGCCACAACCCCTGCACCCGCAAACAACATCTGCGCTCCGGTATCCGTCTTTGCCATCAAAGTATGAGCCTCATACTCCGTACCCTCTGCAGGTGCGACCGAGGCAATGCCTGTTGTATTCGCTCCCGTTGCCCCATACTCACCTGTGATAGTATAGTCAAAGCCCGCAAACGCTTCATCCGATAACACCACCATGCCGCCATATCGCTTCTCAAGCTCTGCATACTCGTCAATATCGTCAACATAGACGTAGATGTTCTCGGTATTGCGCCCCATGACCGCATTTATCCCGAGCGCGCACAGTTCATCATACACGGCCTTGCGCTCATTATAGCTCCATGTACACTGATAGAACCTGACATAACAGTTTTCCGCTGCCACTGCAAGCACCGCCTGCTGGTTTTCCTCGCTCATATCTGTCAGTCCGACCTCATGATACCAAGCCACAGCATCGGCCCCATTTTCGCTCGACAGCCACTCAGAGCCGCTGTTGAACGCGTATGAGATATAGTCGGGATAGCCGTTCTTGCCATAGTATTTTTCAAGTATCTGTTCAGTGCCATATCCGCCCTGTCCGCGCCCCTCGATATATTCGGGGTAGTCGTAGTCAATTTCGATTATCTCTTCAACCTCTTCCGCACGCGAAGTCGCACTGTTCTCATAAGGCACCTCCTGCATTAACTCCTCTGCCGCATAAACACAAGTCGCACCGTATGTCATAAGCAGCACACCTGTCACCATTGCCGCAAATATTCTCATTTTGCACCTCCGATCAAAAACTCTCTCATGGTAGATAAAGCTTTTCTGTAGCGCCAGAGCACCGTACCTAGCGGATCACCTGTTACCTCTGCTATCTCGCGGAACTTCAAACCTGCATTTATATGCAGCGTGACGATGGCACGCTGCTGCTCGGGAAGCGCTTCCAGTGCCGCTACAACATCGGAAACATCCTCGCGCACAGGTGCCGCAATATCTCCATGCTCCTCCACGCTTTCGTGTGCAGGATTTCTTTTCAGCATATCCAGCGCTGTGTTGCGTGCAGCCTGAAATATATAAGCTCGCGGCTTCTTCACCTCGGGCGGAGAGCGGTACAGCTTGATAAAAAGCTCCTGCACCACATCCTCTGCCAGCGCACGATCCTTTGTTATACGCAGCGCTACCGTGAATACAGGCGCACTCAGCCCGTCATATATCTCAGCCAGCGCTTCACTGTCGCCCGATCTGAGTCGCACCAGCGCATCGCGCAGCTTGTCATCATTCATCCTTATCACACCTTTCAAAGCCTCTTCAGCGTCCGCTTCAATAACTATGACGCCGATATGGCAGGTTTTATTGGCGATGAGCGTATCTTTCAATAAAAAACGCACCCGAAACGGATGCGTTATATATTATAGCATCGTTGCCGTGAGTTTTACCGACAAGATATACCATTCATCTATTGCGGCAGAGCATCATATTTCATCGCTCCGCTGACATAATACTTACAGCCGCGGAAGCCAAAATACTCCGTACCCGTACCCCCGTCATTCAACAGGTCATCGGCATAATACACGCCGTCCTCTGTTTCCAGAATAAAGGCTATGGTGCGGTGCGCATTGCTCTCGTCCTCAGGATAAAAGCATATCAGACGCTTGCAGGGAGAGCTTAAAGGAATGACCGCATTTACAAAGTACTGCTCCTTTATACGGCTGACCTCTGCACTGTAGCCGTCAGCCCTGACCAGCTTATATTCACGGTACTCATCAAAGCTCGCATTGTAGATGATCCCAAGCTTCATGTCGTCATGGTCTATCAGCACGCTGTCAGATTTGCACTCGGCTATCCCCAAGATTCCGTCAGCGCTATAGGTGCCCGTGTCGTAAACGACTATCTCATCCGCCTTTTTCCACATTGACTTAGCTTTATAGCTATCTACCATGCCCTCAATATTATCGCTGAACACAATCAGCAAAACCACACCTGCTATCACCGCAACTACGATAATTACGATAGTGACATACCTTGACAGCGGCATTTCACGGACAGGTCTCACGAACCTGCGCACAAGATACGCTATATCATACGCAAGACAAAGCGGAATAACGGGTATGATAACAAGTGCAAAAACCGTCCAGAAAAGGTTGCTGTAAAACGCGTCCCAGCCGCTCAATTCACTGCCAAACAATCCCGTTGCGCCGAATATCAACCCGCAAAACGCCGAAAAAAGCACTATCGAGATCGGAACGACGAGCATCAGCACAAATATTATCTTAGCCGCTTTCTCTCTCATAATCACCTCTCCAATATACCGATACCACTGTATCAAAAAACCGCAATCCTTACGGACTGCGGTCTGTTTTTTATGATCATCAGAACAACAACGACCGCACGCAAATGCCGCCAGTGTATATTCTTATCAGCGCATATATTCGCGCCAATCAAGGTCGCCGCGCTCAAGCGCATGGATAAGCGCCTCGGCAGTAGCAATATTGGTTGCCACAGGAATGTTGTGTACATCGCACAGACGCAGGATATTATTGTCATTAGGCTCGTGAGATTTCGCGTGCATAGGATCACGGAAAAAGATCAGCAGATCTATCTCATTACAGGAAATGCTGGATGCAAGCTGCTGGTCGCCGCCCTGAGACCCACTGAGGAACCTCTGGATATGCAGACCAGTAGCCTCGCCAACAAGCTTGCCTGTTGTGCCTGTCGCGCAGATGCTGTGACGGCTCAGAACACCGCAATAGGCGATGCAGAACTGAACCATCAGTTCCTTTTTTGAGTCATGTGCAATAAGTGCGATACGCATTGGAGCAACCTCCTTAATAAAATCAGTTGATATTGATCGTCAGCGGAACATCATCGCCCACTATTCTTCTTGCGATAGCAGCATAAGCCTTCGCACCGCCACAGTTAGGAGGCAGAGGCTCACCCTTTGCACCGCAGATCTTGATGTTCATATCCTCGGGAACTACACCGATAAGCGGAATGCCCACGTTATCCATTACCTCGTCAAGGTCATACAGGATCTCCTCTTCCTTGAAGTTGGGGCTTACCTTGTTGATGACAAGACGCTGGTTGGTACAGTTCTTTACATACAGGAAGTCAGAAAGGATCGCACCGTCACGGACGCAGACAGTATCGGGTGTAGTTACCATCAGAATAAGCTCAGCAGCCTTGATAACGCTGAACACAGAGCTTCCGATACCTGCAGTATCCATGATTATGTAATCGAAGTGCTTGCGCATCTCCTCGCAAACTTCCATGATCTTTTCGGGATTTATCTCAATAAAAGGGTTGCGTGTAGCACACACAAGATACAGGTTGTCTACACGATCCACCTTAGTAGTAGCAGTAAGGATGTCTATCTTTCCCTCAAGATATTCACCGATATCATGCTTTACCTTATCCTTGATGCCGAGCATGATGTCCTGGCATCTCAGACCGAAGTCCAGCTCAACTACCAGTGTCTTTTTACCGAGCGCAGCCAGTGCGGTCGCAACATTCGCAGATGTTGTTGACTTACCTGTACCACCCTTTCCGGCTGTAACTGCAATGATCTGTGACATATTATTTCCCCTCTCTATAGATCGACAGATAACTTGCCTTTAAGACAAATTGCTGATAAACAAAATACCTTAGTATTATTCTATCACAAAAAGACCTTAATGAAAAGGTCTTTTTTAAAATAATGCAAATTTTTGTGAAAACTCTGTAATAATCACCAAAGTTTTTTGTGCAATTCTACCACAGATTATTACAAAAAATGTTTTGACATTCAATTAAAGCGGCTGTTTTGCATAGCCATCCTCATCATAGACCATGTTGAACTCGCCCGAAACATAAGCGCCAACGATATTCGCAGCGATCATTCGGCTGTACTCGCCCTCGTCAAGCAGCACGCCAAAAGCTATCTCAGGATCATCCGCAGGATAGAAGCCTATTACCGCGGAGCTGAACACAGTTTCGGATTTCTGGGGTGTGCCTGTCTTTGTGGCAACGGTCTTGGGGTCAACGCCCTTGTACTCGTAGATGTTTACATACTGGTTGTCAAAGCTGAAGAATCCCCATTCGCACACCATTATCATGCCGTCTATGACAGTTTCAAACACATCCTTGTACTCCGACATATCCTCGACCACCTCAGGCTCTTTCTTATATAAAAGCTCGGTGTAGTCATAATTGTATACGGAGTCGATGATGTGTGGTCTGTAGCGGATACCGCGGTTGCCGATGGTCATAGCCTGCACTGCCATGTGAAGCGGTGTGAGCAGTGTTTCAGACTGACCTATACCTGCCTGCACGATGTCGCCCTCGTTCCATGTCAGACCAAGACGGTCATACACCTCATGCGAGGTCATCTGACCATTCTGCATGGGCAGCTCGAAACCGAGGTCAGTGCCTACGCCAAAGCGCCTTGCCCACGACGACAGACAGTCGATGCCCATGATACGCGCCGTTTCATAGAAGAAGATATTGCAGGAGTCCCTTATCGCGCCAGCAACGTTCAGCGAGCCATGACCATAAAGCTGCCAGCAATTCGGCGTAAAGCCTGTATAATAATTATATGAACCACTGCAGTATATCGTGCTTTCAGGTGTCACTATGCCCTCGGCAAGTGCAGCCATTGCGGTGATGGTCTTGAAGGTTGAGCCCGGGCGATAGGTGCCGCTGAGCGCACGGTTGAATATCGGCTGATGCTCTGCCCCAAGCACCTTTTCATAGTCGTTCACAAGGTCGTTTATGTCGTAATTCGGGTAGCTTGCCATAGCAATGACGCCGCCTGTTTTGGCATTAAGCACGACAGCCGCGCCCGACTGACACTCCTTGCCGTCCTCATTCTGGACATAATGCGGCGAATGCAGGAAGTCTATATGATATTTCAGCATATCCTGCAGCATCTTCTGGAATTCAACGTCGATGGTCAGCTTTACGCTGTTTCCCGCCTTGGGCGCAACGGTTATCTCGTCGGAAAGCTCCGTGCCGTCCGAGCGTCTTGTGATAGTGCGCACACCACGCTGACCGCGGAGCGTATCCTCAAGCGCAAGCTCAACGCCCGAAAGACCGATGATGTCGTTTAACGTGTAGCCCGAGTCTTTCAGTTCCTCGTACTCGTCGGCAGAGATAGCACCCACCGTGCCGCGGATATGCGGCGCAACAGTGCCGTCCAGATATACTCTGCTCCAACCCTCTGTGATATCAACGCCCGCCAGCAGCGAGCTCAGCTCCTTAAGC
>SVMQ01000092.1 GCA_015067375.1 Oscillospiraceae bacterium
AACTGCGCGGCAGCTTCCTCAAGGAAGGCATCCAGATCGGTTCCCTGGAGACGAACGGCGCCTGCGGCATCTTTGGCACGATGGACGCCGTTCCCGATGGCCTGCTTTATCCCGACGGTCTGCCCGAATGCACAAAGGGTATAGAGGGGATCGCTCAGCAATATCTGTTTGATCATGTCCGCAACAACGGCGGATTAGATAACTAAATGTAAATCACGCCATATATTATACTGAAAGGAATTTAACGATATGTATTGTAACCAGTGCGGAAATATAATTCAGGATGGCTCTGTATTCTGCTCATTCTGCGGAGTAAAGCACAATGTACCTGTACAGGACACAAAGCAGGCGAGCATTACAAGCGCCGAAGTTCCCACCATACAGTCTGCGCCCGTTGAGGAGAGCGTAACGAACGCGCCTCAGGCTTCATTCACCACCGAAGAGCCGATACCGCGCATGGCGCCCAATTTCGGTGCGACAGTGCCCGTAAAAAAGGAAAAGCCGCCCAAAGCAGAGCGCTATTACACATTCGGACACATCATGCTCTGTCTTAGTGCGGTCGCGCTTATGGCGATAGTGGCAGGCGTGTTTGCAGGTCTGTATTTTACCGCTATATGATATGCAAAAAGCGCTTCCGATATGGGAGCGCTTTTGTTATGCCGCACTAGCAATGGCAAAGCGGAGTTCTCTACAAAAACAAAACCCCGACTTTTGGTCGGGGTCGTTTTCTCGTAAACAGATGTTTAGTATTACATCAGACAAATTGATTACGCTTCCTTAGCGATAACAACCTTATCATTGTAATAACCGCAATTTCCGCAAACTCTGTGAGGGAGCTTAAGCTCGCCGCACTGCTTGCAGCGTGAGAAAGCAGGTGCGGATAACTTCCAAACCTGGGAACGTCTCTTGTCACGTCTTGCACGAGATACTTTTCTCTTCGGAACTGCCATTATTGCACCCCCTTAATGTAGTGTTAATCGTTTCTAAGAACCCATTATGAATTCTCTTATAAGAACCGCACGCCGTTACCCAAATCGGAGATCTGGACAGCTGGGCGAACCTTGAAATATATGTTCGCCGCTTTGCGGCAGTCAGCTACGCTGACTTATGGGAACAGGTTCCCATAACATATTTTATAGGCACGGTTAACATTATACCATGCGGAAATTGATTTGTCAAGAGTTTTCGAAAAAATCAGCTGATAAACTTCTTAATATTGTCGGAAAGTTCAGAATTATCAGCGGAAATAGTGAGTGTGATTGTGGTATCTGCTGAAATCTTGTCCAGTCTTTCAAGCATAGCGCCAACCTGCTCGTAATCTCTGCCTGTGATCTTCAGTGTGCCGTCAACGAAAATATCTGTACAGTCGTGGTCGGAAGACAGGATGCCTGCAACAAATCCATAAAATGCCTCGATACCCTCAACAGCGTAGTCCTCGATGTTTACAAGACGTACCTTGTAAGTAATATCGGTGTTAAGACCGTTGCCCTTCTGGATAGCAACAACGTTGCCGTTGGAGTTCTTCTCAGCCTCGTGGATAGCGTCGATCAGAACCTTAGTCTTGCCGGAACCTCTTTTGCCTGTGATGATCTTAATCATAGTGGTGACCTCCGTGTGTTTTATATTGAATTAAGGAAGCTTAAAGAAACCCTTAATTAATGCCTAATTTTGCTTCGAGCTCTGCCTTTGCAGCCTCATAACCGGGCTTGCCGAGCAGTGCGAACATATTTCTCTTGTAGCTTTCAACGCCGGGCTGGTCGAAGGGGTTTACTCCCATCAGATAGCCGCTGACAGCGCAAGCCTTTTCAAAGAAGTAGATGATGTAGCCGAGGTTGAACTCATCAAGCTCAGGAACCTCAAGCACCATGTTGGGAACACCGCCCTCTGTGTGCGCGATAACAACGCCTTCGAATGCCTTTCTGTTTACAACAGACATATTCTGGTTGGACAGGAAGTTCAGACCGTCGATGTTATCAGGCTCGTCCTCAAGGAAGTACTCCTTCTGGGGATTTGTGAACTGGATAACAGTCTCAAACAGGATCTTGGAGCCGTCCTGAATGAACTGACCGAGGGAGTGCAGGTCGGTGGAGAATACAGCGGATGTAGGATACAGACCCTTGTTGTCCTTGCCCTCAGACTCACCGAACAGCTGCTTGAACCACTCGTTCATCATTGCGAAGCTGTTCTCATAAGCAACCAGCATCTCTGCCTTCATGCCCTTGCGGTACAGGATATTTCTGAGAGCCGCGTAGCGGTAGCAGGAGTTCTTTTCAAGGTCGCATACGGAGTATTCCTCGCGTGCTGCGGCAGCGCCCTGCATCAGTGCGTCGATATCACAGCCTGCGCAAGCGATGGGCAGCAGACCAACTGCTGTAAGTACAGAGAAGCGACCGCCGATATCATCAGGAACAACGAATGTTTCGTAGCCCTTCTTATCGGAAAGCTCCTTGAGCGTACCCTTTGCTTTGTCAGTGGTAGCGTAGATACGCTTGTTTGCCTCAGCCTCGCCGTAACGCTTGATGAGCAGATCGCGGAATACGCGGAAAGCGAGTGCAGGCTCTGTTGTTGTTCCTGACTTGGAGATGATGTTTACAGAGAAATCTCTGCCCTCAACGATGGAGATGACCTCATTGAGATATGTGGGGCTGATGGAGCTGCCCACGAAGTAGATCTCGGGTGTGTCCTTCTTGAGGTTGTTGTAAAGAGAGGACTTGAGCGCCTCTATAACAGCTCTTGCGCCGAGGTAGGAGCCGCCGATGCCGATAACGACAAGCACCTCGCTGTCCTGCTTGATCTTTGCGGCAGCAGCCTTGATGCGTGCGAACTCTTCCTTGTCGTAGTCAACGGGAAGATCCATCCAGCCGAGGAAGTCGTTGCCGGGGCCTGTCTTTGTAACGAGCAGGTCATGTGCGGTCTTTACCTGAGGTGCGATATTCTCCAGCTCATGTGCGGAGATAAAGCTGTCTAAGTGTTTGTCATCAAATATGATGCCCATTGTCGTGTTGTTCTCCTTTCGGGGCGCGGTATTCTTTATGTCTTTCAGCCTGCCGAAACATACAGGTCTGTCCGCGCAGATAATTGTGTAATTCTATTATATATTATATTTTCTTTTTTTGCAACAAGTTTTCAGCCAAGCTGTGAATTTTGGACAAAGGTAACGAAGTTTTATCACAAGTTATGGGCAGTTTTAACAAATATATAACACCGCAAATATGCCGATGATTATTGATTATTTTTAAAATATATGCTAAAATATGATTACGATCTTTTTTATGAAAGGGATACAGATATGAACATCGAAACACTTATCGCAAAGCTTATCGAATATGCATTGAACAACGGTCTGATAGCAGCAGAGGATGCACTCTTTACACGCAACAGACTGCTGGAGTGTCTTGGACTTACAGAATGGAACGACACCGAGCCTTGCTCCGACACCATGACCATCGACGAGATACTGGACAGCATCAACGACTACGCTGCCGAAAACGGCCTGATAACAGGCACCAACGAATCGCGCGACATCTTTGACACAAAGATCATGGGCGTGCTTACGGCATTTCCGCGCGAGGTGATCAGCAAATTCAAGGCTGACTATGCTGTTTCTCCGAAAACAGCCACCGATAACTACTTCGACTGGAACAAGAAAACGAACTATGTTCGCGCAGGCCGCATCGCAAAGGATCTCAAATGGGAATACCCCTGTGAATACGGCACGCTGGACATCACTATAAACTGCTCCAAGCCCGAGAAAGATCCGCGTGATATTGCCGCTGCAAAGACCGCCAAGGCTACCGCCTACCCCAAATGCCAGCTGTGCATAGAGAACACAGGCTACTCTGGCAGGATAGGTCATCCCGCGCGCCAGAATCTCATTCCTATACCTATGACCGTACATAACGAGGACTGGTTCTTCCAATATTCTCCCTACGGATACTACAACGAACACTGCATTTTCTTCAACGCATCGCATATTCCGATGAAGATAGACGATGCGGTATTCGGCAAGCTCTTCGATATCATCGAGATACTTCCGCATTACATCGTAGGCTCCAATGCCGATCTGCCTATAGTTGGCGGCTCGATACTAAGCCATGAACACTTCCAGGGCGGAAACTATATCTTCCCAATGGCAACAGCACCTGTTGAGCATGAATTCACAATGAACAAGTTCCCCGCTGTAAAAGCAGGTATCGTAAAGTGGCCTATGTCCGTGATCCGCGTCAGCAGTGCCGACAGATCGCAGCTCGAAAAGGCGTGCTCGCATATCCTCGCCGCATGGAGAGGCTACAGCGACGAGAGCGTAGGTGTATATGCATTCTCGGGCGAAACTCCGCACAATACCATCACTCCCATCGCGCGCAAAAACGACAGCGAATACGAGTGCGACCTTGTGCTTCGTAACAACCGCACAGACGAGGAAAGACCGCTCGGTATCTTCCATCCCAATCCCACGCTCCACCACATCAAAAAAGAGAACATCGGTCTTATTGAGGTAATGGGTCTTGCAGTGCTGCCCTCCCGCCTTAAGGAGGAGATGAAGCTGCTTGCGGATGTGTTGGTAAGCAAGGGTGTTGCTGCTGTGCGCGCGGACGAAACTCTTGAAAAGCACGCTGACTGGGTAGAGGAGTTTGCCGCAAGAAACGATATCACCGCAAACAATGTCACCGAAGTCATCAACAAGGAGATCGGTGCAGTATTTGCCCAGGTACTGACGGACGCAGGCGTATTCAAGCGCGACGAGCAGGGAAGCGCAGCATTCAGAAGATTTGCGCAGCTTGTTTCAGAATAAAATATATCGGCGGAGCATAAGTCAGATAGTCATAAAGAAGTAAATCCAGAGAAGAAACTAAATCTTCTCTGGATTTTGTTCATTATCTCACCGATAAAATGGAATTTGGCGTTCCGTAAATAAAAGCCGCAAATATTATTTTAATTTCCATGAACGAAGTTCTTCATATGGTTCAGCTCTTGCCAACACAATCTTTTCAGCCGTTGCTCCAAATGCACTAAATTTTCCCTGTACAATAGCAAATGCCTCTTTTAATGCATCTGGAGTTAACTTTACTGCAATTCCTGCATGAGGAACCCACTGATTTGGCAGATAACGTCCTCTATTACCAACATCAGCATATTTTAATAACCTTTCATTTACTATACTGCAAGTATTCTGTAAGAATTCGTTCATTACTGGACCGAGATAAATTACAAGCGGATTAAACACGCCAATATTTGCAAACCAAATATAGTCTTTGTTTATCAGCTCCGCAATATTTTCCATTTCTAAGAGTAGTGCTTCTTCATTATCACTAATAAGAGCAGAAACAGTTACATGAGGTGGGATATTTGACTGTTTCATGTAATCACAGCCTGTTTTCTTTGCAACTTCATCAATCAGTTCCTGAATTTTATTTTCGGTTTGTTCATCAAATTCTAATGTTACTGCATAATCAATCATATTAATCTCCTTCATTTTTAGATTTTTCATTTGTGCGTGACACTTGCAAATTCTAATTTATCATTGAGTCAATTATAACAAAATATCCACATGAAGTCAATACTACAGCAATACAAAGCCGCTTTTGACATTTCATAAAAAGCGGCTTTTAAGATTTCGATATGACTGCTTCACAGAAAGGAGAAGTATTATGGAAATGCACATCAATGAGATAGCAAAGCGTTCGCGAGTGGCAGCAGCTGGGATATAACGCATTCTATCACTATGACAGCGCATACCCTCTGTTTCTGGAAGCCCTGACCGGTGCGTGTTCGCTTGATACATAAAATATCCGCTTCCGACAAACTCATCGGAAGCGGATATCGTTATGTGTGACTTATGCAGCTATTACATATTGTTTCTCGCATTGCTTGCAGCGTTGGATGCGGAATTGATGTAGGAGCTGGATGTGTTCTTGAAGTTGGAGAGCGTGTTGTCGTACTGTGCCAGTGCGAACAGGTCAGCGCAGTTATTGAGATTGTCGCGCGCTGTCTTGAGGTATCCATAAGCAGAGGTATATGCAGAGGGCGCGGACGACAGGATATCACAATAGGATGCTACTGCCTGTGTGTATTTTGCAGCCTTGAGGTAGGTAGTAACATTGGAATTGAGGATATCCAGATATCTTGTGCTGAATGTGCTCTCAGTGAGAGAGGAGATCTTGCTGCGCATTGTATTGTATGCAGAAACTGCATTATCAACTGCAACGACTGCCTCGCTGAGTACGTCTGCATAATACTGAGCCTGATCTGTGGAGTTCTGAGCGGATGTATTCAGCTTTGCAATAGCAAGACCCGACTTCGCTGTTGACATAAAGTCACTGTAATAGGAAGCGCACTTGCTCTCGTACTTGCTGAAGGAAGTAGCATTTACAACATAATCATAGTACGCGTTGTACTTGGTCTGAAGTGATTTCAGCGACTGATACGCTGTGTTCAGCTCAGATGTAGAGGGCTTTGCAGCGCTTACAGCGGAATCTACAGAAGCCTTGCCGCTCTTGATGTTCTTCAGCATAGCAACCGCAAGATCACGGGAATAGAACGACTTACCCGAGGTATCTGCACTTCTGTCATCAAACATCATCGCGTTGCAGGTAGAGGATACCAGCAGCTCGATCTTGCCCACCTCAGCACTCATAGTCTCGTATGCGCTTATGATAGCGTCGCGCTCCTTGTTCTGTGCCTTTACGGTTGCAGAGGGAGCATAGTAAGAGGGCTGTGTCTGTGTAGTCGTTGCTCTTGTTGTGGTCGTCGTTGCTCTGGTAGTAGTTGTTGTTGTAGCCCTTGTAGTAGTGGTCGCTCTGGTGGTCGTCGTCTTTGTTGTCACAGCCTCGACAGTTTCATCGGGAGCCTGTACAGTCTCGTCAGGTGCCTGTACGGTCTCGTCGGGTGCCTGAACAGTAGGATCTTCCTTCTCAGTTGTGGTATCAGCGGTCGTAACCTCTGCAGGCTCTGTTGTTTCCACTATTATAGGCTCTGTAACGCCGGGCTGAGCATCAGACTCAGATGCACTTGTAGTGGTTGAAGATGTGGTGTCATCCTTGCCCTTGTCATCGCTTACGGTAGTACCCTTGTTCGGCTTGGGCTCTGTATCGATCTTGTCTTTGTTAAGCGAGGGTACAACGAGCAGGCACACAAGTCCGATAGCAAGCACGGAAATGATAGCTGCAGGAACGAACTTGGGCATCTTCTTAGCTGTCTTGGGCTCAGTTACCTGTTTGCGCAGCGGCTTGATAGCATCAGAACCCCACCAGATATTCTTGTGACCGCAAAGCTCGCACTTTTCAGCCTTCTCATACATATCCTGTCCGCAGTTGCGGCAATATACAAGCTTGCCGAGATCAACATCGCTGCCCTGATCCTGCATACCGCTTGTAAATACAGTTTCATCATCTGCAGCATTGAATACAGGTGCAGGCTCTGCAGCAGGCTTAAAGTAATCATCATCGGAAGTAACGAACATAGTTTCAGCGGAATCAGACTGATCCTGTCCCATTACCTCGGTCTCATCATCAGAAGATGTAAATGCAGATGCCGCACCTATTGCTGCGGCAGCGGCAATGCCCTCAAACTGAGAGGACTCAGGCTCTTCATTTGCAGGCGCGGGTGCAGGCTCCTCATAAACGGGTACGGCAGGAGTTGCCTCCTCGTAAACGGGAGCAGGCTCTTCATATACAGGCACTGCAGGTTCAGCTACTGCTTCCTCGTATACGGGAACAGCAGAAGCTGCAGCATCCTCGTTGGGATCGCTGTATACAGGGATATCAGCGGAATAGGACTGTGTTTCTTGTGCTGTGTAAGCAGCCGATGCACTGTCGCCATCCTCGTTGTAAACAGGAATAGAGAATACCTGCGATTCAACATTTTCCTCAGGTGCAGCATCTTCAAATACAGGCACTGCAGGCTCTACTGCTGCTTCCTCGTAAACGGGAGTTGGCTCTTCGTATACTGGCACTGCAGGCTCTGCGGCTACTTCCTCGTAAACAGGAGCAGACTCTTCGTATACAGGTGCTGCAGGCTCTGCCGCTGCTTCCTCGTAAACGGGAGTTGGCTCTTCGTATAAGATCGGAAG
>SVMQ01000093.1 GCA_015067375.1 Oscillospiraceae bacterium
CTATACGCGGCTCTGATGAAAATGCCGCAATACATTATGCTGCAAGGCTCATCGCGGCTGGGGATATCATTTCGTTATCACGCAGGCTGCTGGTAATAGCAAGCGAGGATATCGGACTAGCTTATCCACAGGCGGTACCGATCGTAAAGGCGTGTGTTGACAGTGCTATGCAGCTAGGTCTGCCCGAAGCGCGTATCCCTCTTGCTGAGGCGGTCATACTTCTTGCAACTGCACCTAAATCTAATAGTGCATATATGGCTATCGCTGAAGCAATGGCAGATATTGAAAACGGGGAAGTTGGCGATTTTCCTCGTCATCTTCAGAACGAACACTGTGACGGGATCGACGCTAAGATAAGAGGTCAGCATTACCTTTATCCGCATGATTATCCGAATCATTGGGTACAGCAGCAGTATCTTCCTGATGCACTTAAAGACAGAGTATATTACCATTACGGCGACAATAAACATGAAAAAGGTGCACAGGAATACTGGAAAAAGATCAAAAATCAGTCCTGATCATTTTTTCTGCTGCTAGGCTGGAATATACCCAGCTGTCTATATGACCTGAATCAATAAAATAGTCAAGCTCATTATCAGCGTATGTATTATCAGACGTACTCACGATAATGAGCTTTATCTTCATCTTTTCGGGAATTATTGCTTTAATGTACACGCTTGCATGGCTGTTGATGCTGACATTGCTTTTTAATTCAGCAAGACCTGCAAGGTTTGGCGCAAGCTCGACGAAAATACCATAATCTTCTATAGAACGCACTACACCAGTCACTGTTTCACCCTGATGAAAACGTGCTGCATTCTGCTCCCATGTACCAAGTAACTCTTTATGAGAAAGACATACCCTGTTGTCTTGCTTTCCTTTGACAACAGCCTTGATCATTTGACCTATATAAAATCTGTCCGAAGGATGCGATATCCTTGAAACGGATATCAGATCAATAGGTATCAAAGAGGGAATACCACAGCCAATATCCACAAAGCAACCGAAACGCTCCAGATGGGTTACTTTGGCTGAAATAACATCGCCATTTGAAAGTTTATTAATGTAATTATCAATGCATTCTTCCTGTGCCTTTTTACGAGATAGTACAGCATATATGTTATCGTTTTCATCACGTTTAAAGTCTGTGACCTTGAAGCATACAGGTTTGTTTACGCGTGAGATCAGAGCGATGTCCTTAGTGGTACCTTCAGCTATTCCGATCGCGCCCTCGCATCGTGGTATGATACCTTTCATGCATCCAAGGTCAACGATCAGATTGTGCATACTGTCACATACGATACACGGCGCCTCAATAATTCGGGATTCGTTATAACTATCGAGCAAAGTAAAGTATGACCTTAAATAAGACTGGTTTTCTTCGGTTTCCATTAAAAAGCCCTCAGGCAGATACTCGATCATTTTGTACCTCCAGAAAATATTTGTTACGTTAAATAATATGTGCCAACTCAGGAGAATATTCACTGTGATCGAGTATTAACTTTTTAGTTGCATGAGCGTTCAATATATGGTATAATTGGAGATAGACATAAAACGGGAAGAGAGAAAAGAAAAATACACCTAATTTCGTAAAATAGAAATTTTACGAAATAGAGAGGAGGAAGAAATGGCAGCAAAACACAATTATGATAATGCGCCACAGTTACTTAAAGATTATCTTATATATCTGCAGCTGGTTAAAAATCGTTCCGATCTCACTGTTTTGAATTATTATACTGATCTACGGACATTTTTGCGATTTTACAAGATCAAGCTCGGACGTGCTTCGTATGACGAGGAGTTCAGTAAGATAGATATTCGTGACATAACCGAAGATGAGATCAAAGCGGTTGATCTGATGCTTGCTCAGGAATTTCTGATGTTCACGAAGACTGATAAAGATAATGAACAAAAAGCACGTTATCGTAAAGGAGTTACACTAAGGCAGTTTTTTAAATACCTGACTAACAACAAGCATCTGTTTGAAGTCAATCCTATGACTAATCTTGAGCTGCCATCACCAAAGCCTGCATTGCCAAAATATCTTACACTGGAGCAAGCCTTGGAGATGCTTACTCATATCGATACGCCCGATCAGAAGCGCGATTATTGTATTGTAGTATTTCTATTGAATTGCGGTATGCGATTAAGTGAGTTAGTCGGCATAAACATCAGCGATATCCGCCGTACTCATGGTACAGATGGAAATGAGATATATTCGTTAAAAGTGCTTGGTAAAGGCAGCAAAGAACGCGTTGTATATCTGAACAACGCTTGTGTAAACGCTTACATGGATTACATAGATCCAACTATAACAGACGAAGAAACACGTCGCGCAAACGGAAACCGCTGCATGACAGTAAATACCGATGCGTTGTTTCTTAGCCGACGTGGAACGCGTATATCAAATCGACGTGTTCAGCAGATAGTAGAACAATGCTTCAGATCGTGTGGATTGGATAATATGGGACTGTCTGTACATAAATTGCGTCATACCGCAGCAACGTTGATGTATCAGAATGGCGTTGATGTACGTGTGTTAAAGGATGTTCTGGGACACGAAAATCTTAATACCACACAGATCTATACGCACGTTTCCAATGCACAGATGCAGAGTGCTATGCAGAATAATCCACTTAGTAATGTGACCAATAAGAAGAAATAAAGGTAAAGCCTGAGAAATCAATTCTCAGGCTTTTTATGTTATAAAACTAGAGTTTCAGAACTTATCCGCATTACAAGATACAACATTCAAAAAGGAAAGATATCTGTCCTTTACCCTTTATTCCTCGATCATTTTCAAAAGCTGCTCCTCAGTTATAACAGTTATTCCAAGCTCGTTAGCCTTTGTCAGCTTGCTTCCTGCTTCTTCGCCCGCTACAACATAGCTCGTCTTTTTTGACACCGAACCGCTGCATTTTCCGCCGTTCTGCTCAATAAGCGCTTTCGCCTGATCTCTTGTCATAGTCGGCAAAGTTCCGGTGAGTACGAAAGTAAGTCCTGCAAATTTGTCAGAAACCTTAGAGCTTGAATAGCTCATATTCACGCCGTATTCTTTAAGGCGTTCAATAAGCTTTATTCTGTGCGGCTCCTGCATTGCATCATACACAGACTGTGCCATTATATCGCCAAAGCCTTCTATCGACGCTATTTCAAGAGGATATGCTGACATAATGCTATCCATATCTCCAAAATGCTCACACAGCAGCGTTGCCGCTCTCTGACCGATCCCGCGTATTCCAAGGGCAAAAACAAGTCTGTTGAGTTCATTTTTCTTGGAATTTTCAATGGATTGGAGCAGATTTTCCGCAGACTTCCTGCCAAAGCGCTCAAGCGCCATAAGCTCCTGCAGATCAAGCGTGTACAGGTCTGCCACTGTCTTAATTAGCTCTTCGCTTACAAGCTGCTCTACGATAGCTTCACCAAGTCCGTCGATATTCATAGCGTTTCTGGATGCGAAATGCTCTATAGAGCGTAGCAGCTGAGCGGGGCAATCGAAATTCTGACAACGGATGACAGCCTCGTCTTCATCACGAAGGGCCTCAGCACCGCAAACAGGACAAACATTAGGAATAAAATACGACTCGGAGTTCTCCGCATGAGCAACTGATTTTACAACCTCAGGGATAATATCGCCTGCCTTGCGTACAACTATCCTGTCACCGATGCGGATATCCTTATCAGTGATAATGTCCTGATTATGGAGGATCGCACGCGATACAGTCGTTCCTGCAAGAAATACAGGGTCGAATATTGCCACTGGTGTAAGTGCGCCTGTGCGTCCTACATTTATCTCGATCTCGTTAAGTGTTGTTTCCTTTTCCTCGGGCGGATATTTGAATGCTACCGCCCACTTAGGGACTTTAGTAGTAGCTCCGATCTCCTCGCGCAGCGCGAAATCATTGACTTTAACGACAGCGCCGTCGATATCGAATGGCAAAGCTCTGCGGCTCTCACCTATCTCGTTTATGCGCTGGACTACCTCTTCCCTGTTATGACATACTACAAAATCGGGTACTACCTTAAATCCAAGCTGTTTCATGTATTCCAATGACTGTGAGTGGGATGACAGCTCCTTGCCCTCGATACGCTGCACATTAAAGCAGAATATATCCAGTTTGCGCTGTGCAGTGATACGGCTGTCCTTTTGTCTGAGTGAGCCTGCAGCGGCATTTCGTGGGTTCTTCGGAAGCTGCTCATCTTTTCGAGCCTGTTCTTTGCACAGCTCAGCAAAGCTCTTTTTGGGCATATAAACCTCGCCGCGGACTTCTATGAAAGGTATGGCTTCATTCAGCTTCAAAGGAATGGATCTTACGGTTTTCAGATTTTGTGTTATATCCTCTCCGATAAAACCATCCCCACGCGTAGAACCTCGAACAAATATTCCGTTTTCGTATTCAAGCGACACTGAAAGACCATCTATTTTAGGTTCAACGACATATTCATCGGCATTCTGTTCACTCACGCGATCAATAAATTCTCCGACTTCTTCCACGCTGAAAACATCCTGCAGGCTGCCCATCTGAACAACATGCTGTACCTTATCAAATGTGGTCATGGCAGTACCGCCGACGCGCTGTGTAGGTGAATCTGGCGTCAGCAGTTCAGGGTATTCGTTTTCAATTCCACGAAGTTCGCGCATCAAAGCGTCGTATTCGTCGTCCTCTATCGTTGGCGCATCGAGATCATAGTAATTATGGTTGTGCTTTTCAATGATCCTGCGTAATTCTTCTGCACGTATTGCGGCTTCCTTTAACTCCAATGTTTACCTCCATAATAACAGCGCTTCCGCTGTGCTACTGATCCGTTGCATAGTAATCTGCTTCGTAATCCTCAAGCGTACCGACAAGCTCCCCGTCAGACGAAACAACATGAGTGTAAGCCTCAGGAACTCTGCCGATAATGATAGTTTCAGCTGCAACTATCGCTGTATGTACAGTCACCTCGGACGAGTAACCGGGCACGATCGCTTCTACTCTTGCGGATATATCAACTATAATGCGGTGCCGAGTCTGATTGATACCTGCTTCAGAAAACTCGCTTATGATACGCGTCACCGAATGTCCCATAGGTATCAAAGAAATTCCGATATCAAAGCCCTTGCCCTGCAGGAACTGCAGACCTGTTATCGTACCGATCGGAATGGCTATATCTATCATAGACATCCGCTGCATTTCACGCTCGATGCGTTCAGAAACACCTGTTTTCAGCAGATTTATGTTAACTATGTTGCTCTCCACCGAAACGACCTCGCCGTCGGTATTGGATGTCAGATCAACCAGATTACTATAGCTGATATCCGTGCGTGAAAGCTCCTCGTTTACAGCATTGTTTATGATAGCAGTTACAATATTGCTGCATTCGTAAGTGTTTGCGGTCTCTATCAGCGGACTCAAGCTCAGATCTACTATCACAGCAAGTCCGATGAAGATCAATGATATTGAAATAAGCTTGAAACCGAACGAACGCAATGCTCGTCGCGCCTTGTCTGACTTCATTTCTTTCACCCCTCCGTGCATAATATGTTTATGCACAGAGATCGGTGAATATCAAGATTATGCGTTGATAAACGCCTCAAATGCCTTGTAAGCGGCATAGACATCAGTTTTTGCGGTTATCTCAAACGGAGCGTGCATTGAAAGAACAGGCACGCCGATGTCGATAGTATCAACATCGAGATTTGCGATATATGCGGCTACAGTTCCGCCGCCTCCGATGTCGACCTTACCAAGCTCGCCTGTCTGCCAGATGACCTTTTTGCTGTCCAGCAGCGCTCTTATCTCGCCGACAAATTCAGCGCTGGCGTCAGATGTGCCGCTCTTTCCGCGTGAGCCTGTGTACTTTGTTACACACACACCGCCGTTAAGGTATGCACAGTTCTTTTTCTCGAAAACATCGGGGAAAGTAGGATCAAATGCCGCATTAACGTCAGCGGAAAGGCACTTGGAGTTAGACAGCACAGTGCGTCCCTCAACTCCGAAGGTTGCCGCTAAGTCAGAAATAAAGTACTTGAGATATGCGGAGCAAAGACCTGTGTTACCGTCACTGCCTGTCTCTTCCTTATCTGTAAGGATAGCGACAGCCGTTCTGCGAGGTGTCTTAGCGCCGAGTATAGCCATAAGCTCAGTGTAGGCGCATACTCTGTCATCCTGTCCATAAGCGCCGACAAGTCCTCTGTCCAGACCAACGTCCTTAGCCTTGAATGCAGGAACCGCCTCCAGCTCAGCGGAAAGGAAATCAGCCTCGGTGATACCGTATTTTTCATTCAGGATCATCATAAGATTCAGCTTTACAAGCTCGCTGCCCTCGTCGTCCTTGAACGGGCGCGAACCAATGATGATATTAAGCTCCTCGCCCTTGATAAGTTCAGTTGCAGGGCGCTTATACTGTGTATTTGCAAGATGCGGAAGCAGATCGGATACACAGAAAACAGGATCGTTCTCATCCTCGCCTAACGTTACAGTTACCTTTGTTCCATCAGCTTTGACGATGACTCCGTGAAGAGAAAGCGGAACAGTTGGCCACTGATACTTCTTTATACCGCCATAATAATGTGTCTTGAAGTAGCCTACACCATCTCTCTCATAAAGCGGATTCTGCTTGAGGTCAAGACGCGGAGAATCAATGTGAGCCGCAAGCAGATTCACACCGTTTTCAATACTGTCTTTTCCAATAACAGCAAGAATTACAGACTTCTCACGGTTTACATAATATACCTTGTCGCCTGCCTTGTAGGATGCTTTTCTGTCAAACGGCACAAAGCCCTTTGCGATAGCTTCCTTTTCGATGTAAGCAGCTGCTTCGCGCTCTGTCTTAGCGAGATCAAGGAACTTCTTGTAGCCCTCGCAAAACTTGTCGCACTTTTTAAGCTCAGTATCGCTCATGATCTGAACTGCATTCTTTCTCTCCATGAACAGCTTTTCTTTGAGCTGCTTTACGTTGTTATTTTCTTTCTTAGCCATGATTTTGATCCTTTCTGTTAATCTTCGTATATTTTCTTATAGGTTGCCATAGCCTTATTTATCTTGTCCACATAATGAGCGGTGTCCGAAATCGGTATAACGTCCAGATGGACGCCATCCTTGGAATATTCGGGATCTGCCAACCACTCATTGACTTTGCCTCGGCCTGCATGATATGCCGCCATAGTTGCGTCAATGTTTCCGAATTCTTTGTAAAGGTAACCAAGCAGGTAGCAGCCGTATCGTATATTATGCTCAGGTATGAACATCTCGTGATACTGTGTTACCTCGTCGTCCAGTTTGAACTTTATCCAGTCGAAGGTGTTCTCCATTATCTGCATAAGACCACGCGCTCCGACGTTTGATACCGCGCCGCTGTCGTATCCGCTTTCGGTCTTTATTACGGCATAGACGAGATATTTGTCAATATCATTTTCCTTTGCATACCGTTCGACATATTCGCTGTACCTTATGGGATGCTCCGACAAGACCCATTTATTATAGGCATTGTAGATCGCAACTGCAGCAACGATAACAGCGACCAGTACTATAAATGCGATCGTGCCTGAATGACTCTTATGCTTCCGCGTTCTAACCATTAGTATCCTTTCAATTCTGAAATAACTGCTCGTGCAGCGTTGAAAAGCTCGTCTTCCGTTCCATTGTTGATAATGCAATGCTGTGAACGTTCACGATACCAGCTGATATCATGCTGTGAGGCAAGCCTTGCACGAGCAAGGTCTTTGTCGATATTATCGCGCGCGATGATACGCTGCAAGCATATCTCAGGCTCCGCGCACACCGATACGATACTGTCACAGATACCCTCAAGCCGTGCATCGAACAGCGTAGGTGCGTCGATAAGTACATCGTTATCGGCAGTTTTAATCTTGTCGATAACATTATACGTTATATATGGATAAATAATTCTGTTGAATGTCGCACGTTTTTCGCTGTCATTAAAGATCAGCTGCGCTGTTTTTGCTCTGTCGAGAGTTCCGTCAGGTAAAATCAGCTCAGGCGAAAGCTCGGCCGCAAGCTCATGA
>SVMQ01000094.1 GCA_015067375.1 Oscillospiraceae bacterium
AAAATACGCACTGAACTATGACCGCAGGACTATTGCAGATGCAGGTCTTACAGACCCCTATGCGCTCTACATCGCAGGCGACTGGACATGGGACACATGGCGCGAGATGATGGTCGAGTTCTGCAACCAGGACGATACAAACATCGGCTTCTACGCTACAAGCAATATGCTCGAGGGATTCATAAATACAACAGGCACAGGCATCATCGACGTTAACTCCGACGGTTTTATCGAAAACAACCTCATGAGCGCTGACGTTGCAAGAGCAGTTGAGTACCTCTCTGAAATGGGCAGAAGCGGTCTGCTTTACCCCGAGTCCCACCCCCACGGTGACTGGGTATCTCCTCAGATGTGGGCTACCTGCTCCGACAAGATACTGTTCCTCGGCATGGAGCCTGAGTGGTCTTATATTGCAGCGACAGAAACTATACAGAATCCGTCGGGTACTGAAAATGATATACACGACGTAGTATCCGACTTTGCATTCGTTCCGTTCCCCAGAGATCCCGATGCTGACGCATACTATATCAGCTCCAACACATTCGGCTACATGATCCCTAAGGGCGCAAATAACATCGACGGTGCTGTTGAGTTCATCTACCTCAACCGTCTGTACGAAACTGATGCAAACATTCAGGCACAGGAAAGAGCAGATCATGTTTCACCCGCAAAGGTCACATATAAAGCAGGTAGATATGAGGGTCAGCAGAAATGGCGCATCACATGGGATCCTACCTGCTACGATCTGTGGAAAGACATGATCGACGCCAATAAATTTGACATGGTATTCGAGGATATGTATGGCTTTAGCGACGAGCTGAGCACACCCGTCACAGACGCTCTGTACGCTTCCACCTTCGGCATTGAATCCTGGACTCAGCAATCCGTCAAGATCGAACCGCTGGTCGAAGCAATGATCGCCGAATACAACTAAGCAAAAGGAGATAACGGAATGTTTTGTATGAACTGCGGCAGCTCGCTGCCCGACGGCACAAAATTCTGTCATAACTGCGGCGCACCACAGCAAGCTTTTGAAGCAGCTGCTCCTGCACAGCAGGCATCACCTGCACAGTCCGAAGTACCTGCTGTACAGCCCGAAGTACCTGCTGCACAGTCCGAAGTACCTGCTGCACAGCCTGAAGTGCCTGCTGCACAGCCTGAAGCTCCTGTTGTGCCTAAGGATAAGACTATCGAGCTGCCAAAGGTAAGACCGCCTAAATTCATCGAGGTCTCGCGCGAGGCGCTGAAAAGCAAGCAGGAGGATCCTGACGCACGCATAACAGAGCGCATCGAAGCACCGCCAGAAATGCCGCCGATGATGGCAGCGCCATCTCCTCAATCCGCGCCGATGTCCGCACAAATGCCTGCACCTATGCCGATGTCCGCGCCTCGGGCCGCCCAAAAGCCAAAAGCGGCTTCCACCAAACGCAATGTCATAATACTCGTAGTGGTGCTGGTGCTGCTTGTTGCAGGTGCTGTTACGGCTCTGTTTGCAACAGGTACTATCGGCAGCAAGGATCCCGAAAAGATACTTGCCACCGCTGAAAGATACCTTGACAAAAAGGACTACGAGCAGGCCATAATCCGGTTTGAAAAGCTGCTCGAGATAGACCCGTACAACGTTGACGCCTACCTCGGTATGGCAGAGGCTCTGACCGCGCTCGACCGCGCAGACGAAGCTAAGGACATCCTAGAAAAAGCAGCCGACAAGATCAAGGACAAGGACGACCTCAAAAAGATCAACGAGGCTCTGACAGAAGTACAGCCGCCCGAGGAGAGCGAGGAGCAGACTCCTCCCACTGCCGAGAGTACAGATACTGCCGAAGCCCCCGAGACAACTACGCTCCCGACCGCTCCGACAGTTGAGGCAGTACCTGCCACACAGGAGGCTGAGCAGACCGAGGATGCCGCACAGAGCGCCGAAGCAGCTGAAACTGCCGAAACTACAGAAGCTGCCACCTCCGAAACAGCTGAGAACGCTGCCATGCCCGAAAACACCGACACCGAGATCATCTATGGCGACCCTGAAATCCTTGCAATAGAGCAGATGCTGAAAGATCATCTTGAAGGAAACGGCACTCTGGACACCTCCAAGCTTGCCGACATCACCAGGCTGCAGATGCATTACTCAAGCTACATTTCCGTTGTATGCGGAAACAAGGGTGGAACAAAGCTTGATGTCGCTCGCGTCACCTACTCACCGTTTGATTCGGGTTTTAATCTGAAACTGACCGACGGAAGCTCCTTGAGCTACAGTATGCATACAGATATTGCTCCATATGAGCATGACAGGATCGCAAACGAGGAACTGGCGCTTGTAAACTATATGCCTGATCTGGAATATTTGGCGCTGACCAGCGTTTGTATTGACGATCTTTCGCCGCTTGCTTCGCTTGACAAGCTCACCGATCTGCACATAGCGTGCAACTCTGCCGAATCAATGGACATATCAGTTCTGAAAGAAATACCGACGATCAAGAGCCTTACACTCAGCAGAGCATACGCGAGAGATCACTCGGTCATTGAGGAAATGACTCAGCTTGAAAAGCTTACATTAGGAAAGTTCAACACTCCCGATATCGACTTTACCGTTCTGAAAAATCTCAGATCACTGTCGCTTGCCGAAGATGATCTGAATAACTTATCACAGCTTACTTGGCTTGAAGAACTGTATGTCGATGAGCTTTACGAAGGCATGGATTACGAAACGGCTTCGGCAGATATATCTGCGTTGCGCAATATGACGAACCTGAAAAAGCTTTATCTGTATGGATATGCTTCGGTTGAAAATGTTGCGACGCTGACAGAGCTTCCGCAATTCACCTCACTCACGCTCAGCTCCTGCGATCTTACCGATCTCAGCATTCTTGAAGTACTGACAGATCTTAAAGAGCTTGAAATAATCCAGTACGACATAACCGAAGAACAGATAGCGGCTCTGCAGACAAAGCTGCCGTACTGCAAGATAACGAAAGGAAACTGACATGAAATGTCCGAAATGCGGCAACGAGCTGCCCGATAACGCAAAATTCTGTGATATATGCGGCTCTGCCACATCCCCTGCCCCCGCTCCGATATCGTACGAGGATGACAACAAGCCCGAAGAGCAGAAAACAGACACGCTTCTCCTGCAAGACGCTGAACAGGATCAGCCCTCCGAATCCGAAGAGGAGCAGGAGCTGCCCGAGGAGCCTGCCGAAAAGCCAAAGGCAGCCTCCACCAAACGCAATATCCTGATACTTGTACTGGTGCTCGTGCTGGTGCTTGCAGGCGCTGCTCTGGCGGTGTTTGCGATAGGCTCGCAAGGCAGCTCTGACGCAGAGGAGATCCTCAACACTGCGGAGCGATACCTCAGCGAGGAGAATTACGAGCAGGCTATCTTCGAGTTTGACAGAGCCATAAGCATCGACCCTATGAACGTATCCGCGTACATCGGCAAGGCAAACGCCTACATTGCCACGGGCGATATAGCCAAGGCGATAGAAACTCTGGAAGAGGGCTACAGCAAAACAGGCAGCGATGAGATAAAAGCAAAGCTTGACGAGCTTATCACGCTGCAGTCCGTTTCGGGGACGTCTGACTCCCAGCGCCCTGTCGGCTTCACCTACGGCGACGCGCGCTGCCTTGAAATAGAGCAGATGCTGCTGGACTACATCAACAGCCGCGGCGAGCTGGATACATCCATGCTTGCAGAGGTGACTGAATTCGTGCTGTACAGCGACTGCTATATCTCGGTCATCTGCGGAAACAAGGGCGGCACAGACCTGTCTGATACCACCTGCTACACCGCACAGGGCAGCGTCAGCGATATCGCCTTTGCAAAGCACCTCGTAAACGCTGTGCGCATCAGCATCGAGGGAAGCTCCGTCACCGACCTTGCACCGCTGTCAGGTCTTTCTTCTCTGAAAAAGCTCAGCCTTTTCGGAAGCTATACGATAGCGGATATCTCGCCGCTTTCGGGACTTACAGGACTGACGCACCTCGACCTCGGCATGGCGCGGATAACAGATATCACGCCACTGGCTTCGCTGACAGAGCTTGTGTCGCTCGACCTTAACGCAAACAGCATCAGCGACATCTCGGCGCTGTCGGGACTTTCAAAACTGGAATACCTCGACCTCAGCGGAAACGAGCTGACCGATATCTCCGCGATAGGAAGTCTTACCAAGCTGCAGCAGCTTTTCCTCGGCATCAACCGCATCGCCGATATTTCGGCGCTGTCGGATCTGAGCGAGCTTACTGCACTGGATCTGCGTGACAACGACATAACACAAACAGGCGCTCTCGCGGCTCTTACAAAGCTTGAAAAGCTGAATATCGAGCATAACCTCATCACGGATATCACGCCGCTGTCAGCGCTGACTGAGCTTAAACTGCTGAACATTGCAGGAAACACTGTTTCGGACAGCGACATCTCTGTGCTGCAGCAGAAGCTCTCCGACTGCAGGATAATGTAACAACGAATAAGACCCGAGCGCACTGCTCGGGTCTTGTTGTATCTTTGCTGAACGCCGATATGAATAATCGCCCACAAAACTGCCACACTATCCCCATAACGACGAAGGGAGCAATAGTGTGGCAGTAATACTTATACGCGCTTGCATACTGTATGTGGTGATAACCTTTTCGCTGCGGCTGATGGGAAAGCGTCAACTTGGCGAGCTGCAGCCGTCAGAGCTGGTGGTGACGATACTGATATCAAACATAGCGTCTATCCCCGTAGAGGACGCTTCCGTGCCGATGCTGATGGGCATCGTACCGATATTCACGCTGGTGTGCCTTGACGTCATAGTGTCTGCGATAATGCTGAGGTCAGCGCGCTTCCGCCGATTTATAATAGGCAGTCCGCGCATCATCATCTCAGGCGGCGTGATACAGCAGCAGGAGATGAAGCGCCTGCGCTACACCGTGGATGACCTCATAGAAGCCATGCGCGAGCAGCAGATATTCGACATCAGCGAGGTATACTACGCGATAGTTGAAACGACGGGAAAGATACACTTCCTGCAAAAGACTGATTATCAGAGCGCAACACGCGCCGATGTGGACAAGGGCGGCAGCACCACCGACCCGCCGTCCGTGATAATCCGCGACGGAATACAGGACACCGAGCAGCTTGGTATGCTCGGACTGGGGCAGGGCTGGCTGCAGCAGAAGCTGCGCGAAAACAACGTGGGCATGAAGGATGTATTCCTCATGACCGCCGACAAAAACGGCAGCGCCACCCTAATAAAGCGCGAAAGGAGCAAAAGCGGATGAACAGGCTTGCTGTCAGTATAGCGATACTTTCCGTCATGGCGGCAGGCTGCGGCGTGTCAGTATGGGCGACAGACAAGGTAGCCGCCGACATGATGGAGCAGGTCGAGCTGACCGAAAAAGCTTTCACCGACGGCGACACAGCCGCCTGTACAGCGCACGCTGAGCAGCTTGACGGAATATGGGACGGCGTTATGAAATACAGCATACTGATAACCGACCTCGGTCACGCCCTGGAGATAACCTCGTCGATAGCCGAGATAAGGTCATTTGCCGAGGAGCAGAATGACGAGCTGTATGCAGCCTGCGACCGCGCACAGGCGCAGATATCGATGTTTCGTGAGATGCAGATGCCGACGCTCTGGAAGATACTTTAGCGCAGGCTACATCACTACATCTATATCCAGCAGCCGCACCAGCTCCGCTGCCTGCAGCGCATTTATACGCGCGCCCTTTAGCTCGCGCAGCGTATCGGACAGCAGCATTCCGCTGATATCACAGTCAGACAGGTCGATTCCCTTGAGCATAGTCCCCAGCACGTCTGTCTTGCTGAGGTCTGCTTCGGTGAATGTGGTCTTTTTCAGCTTCACTTGAATAAATGCGCTCTCCGCAAGGCTTGCACCGACAATCTCGCTGCTCTCGAAGGTGCTGTCACTGAAATTGGCATAGCGGAAGAAGCCGCCGCGTATCCTGCTCTGACGAAACAGGGCGCGTGTGAATGTGCAGCCGCTTGCCGAGGTGTCACGAAACGAAGTATCTTTGAAATATGCGTTCGTGAGGTCGCACGACGCAAACACGCAATCTGTAAATATACAGCCGATGAACGACGCGTTTTTAAAGCTGCAGTTATCAAACCTGCAGCCCGTAAACCGCGTCCTGTTAAAATCCATGGCGGTGCAGTTGAGGTAGCAGCCTGTTTCCTGCTCAAATGTAATGTCGTTAACAGGCTCCTCGTTTTCCGCAGCAGCAATTATTATCTCTTCAATATCAGGCATATATGCCTCCTTATAATTAAATCCTGTAATTCATTTTATCACACATTCCGACAGCGGTCAAGATGCCCGAAAGGAGTACGATATGTGTACCAGTATCTCAATGAACAAAGGCGGCTTCTGCTTCGGCAGAAACATGGATATCGAATTTCACCTCGGCGCGGATGTAGTGCTGTCGCCGCGGAGGTATGCATTTCACTTCAAGAACGGCATCACCGGCACGCTGCATCATGCGATACTCGGAATGGCGGTCGTGCGCGATGGCGTACCTCTGTATGCCGACGCCGTCAACGAGTACGGTCTGTGCATGGCAGGACTGAGCTTCCCCGACTGCGTTTACGCGAAGCAAGCCGACGACGGCAACACTGCAATTGCTCCGTTTGAGCTGATACCGTGGGTACTTGGCAGCTGTCGCACGCTGACAGAAGCGAGAGCGCTGCTGCGCACCACGTCGATAGTGGATATACCTTTCAATGCATCCGTACCGAATACTCCGCTGCACTGGCATATAGCTCATGACGAGCTCAATGAGAGCGGCGCACTGGTCGTTGAGTGTACTGCTGACGGTCTGCAGCTGCATGACGACCCTGTAGGCATCATGACGAACAGCCCGCCCCTGCCCTTTCATCTTACCAACCTGAAGCAATATGTGCATCTGAGTGCGCAATACCCTGCTGTATCACATAACGAGTCTGCACCGTTCGGACGCGGCTTTGGCGCAATAGGACTTCCGGGGGACTTCTCGCCTACCTCGCGGTTCGTGCGCGCCGCGTTCCTGCTGCAGAACTCCCCCATCGAACAGGACGAACGCCGCCGCACCGCACAGATGCTGCATATACTCGGCAATGTTGCAATGCCGCTGGGAAGCGTCTATACCGCCGACGGACGTGCAGAGTATACCGCTTATTCCTGCTGCATCAGCGGCACGAAATATCTCTACCGCACCTATTTCGACAACTCCTTGCACGAAGTGGATATCCGCAGCTGTGACAACGACAGTAATGAGCTGCGTATCTTCCCTTGCCACGATGCATTTTAGACTTTATTTTCACAAAAATCCAAAAAACCCTTGACAAAAAGGAAAATTCATGATATACTATTACTTGCTTAGTTTAAAGCGCTTATTTTATTTTATAGAATAAGGATATTCGCTCCGATATTCATCCTCGCTGACTATGGCTCAGCGCTTTGCAAGGTCGGGCGAAACTCAAATCATTTCTGCGGCATTTGGAGAATTACCCAAGTGGTGAAGGGGCTCCCCTGCTAAGGGAGTAGGTCGGGCAACCGGCGCGAGGGTTCGAATCCCTTGTTCTCCGCCAATAAAAAAGGACTGCTTTTGGCAGTCCTTTTTTATTGGCACCAAACGCTCGGCTTGAAATGCCCTTAAGGCTGTGTTGACGCCGTCTGCTACGCAAGCCTGCGTCAACCTTGCAATCTTTCGTTCGTTGTCGGAGCAACAACGATTTTGCTTCGCAAAACCCGAAAAATTGCCGCGTATCAAAATGCTTCGCAAAAACCGCTCGCGTTCGTCCGCTGCTGCTCTTGAATTGCTTTTGGCAGTCCTTTTTTATTGGACGCATTATGCCTGCGGCAAAACGCTAAACGCTCGACTTGAAATGCCCTTAAGGCAATTTCA
>SVMQ01000095.1 GCA_015067375.1 Oscillospiraceae bacterium
CAATTATTATGATACAATGCTTTTGCAATATTCTTGTCCTGTTACAGGACAATGCAAAAAATGAGTGGTATCGGTGTTGAGTTACAAGGATGGTGCATGAGTAGACATATTCGTAGTAATGGCGGCAATCTGCCGCCTTTTTATGCTGTGCAGTCAGACTTCACACCATCTTCTCGCGCATCGCGGCAAGTATCTTCCTCTCTCTGCGCGACACCTGGACCTGCGTCATGCCAAGCAGCGCGGCTGTCTGACACTGGGTAAGCTCCTTTTCGTAGCGCAGAAGTATAAGCTGTCGGTCGGTGCTTTCAAGCTCGGACAGGCACTGCTGCAGCGCAAGTCGGTCTATCAGCACGTCCTCGCCTGATGGCGTTGGTATCTCAGGCGCGTTTTCATCGTCCGAAGCAGGGGAGAGCGACAGCGGCGGTATCGCGGCGGTTATCGCTTCGGCAGCGGCCTCCTGTGAGACCCCAAGGCTTTCGGCGATGTCCGAGATGCGAGGCTCCTTTCCCTCTGCAAGCAGCTTGTCGCGCACGCGTGCGGCTTTCATGGACAGCTCTTTCAGGCTGCGGCTGACCTTTACTGTGCCGCCGTCGCGGAATAGCCGCTTTATCTCCCCGAGTATGACAGGCACTGCATAGGTGGAAAAGCACAGACCGCGCGCGTGGTCGAAGTTGTCATAGGCTTTTACCAGTCCCATGCTGCCTGCGGCGAAAAGCTCCTCGTATTCTATCCCTCTGCCGCGGAAGCGGTTTGCAAGCGAATGCACCAGCGGCAGATTGTTTTCTATAAATTCGTCACGCTCCACGTCAGCCCTCCCGACGCGAGAGCTTTTTTTGCATAGTGACGGTCGTGCCTTTGGATGGAGCGCTCCTTACGCGCAGCTTGTCCATAAAGCTTTCCATGACCGAAAAACCGAGACCCGAGCGCTCTTCCTCGGCGGCGGTGGTAAACAGCGGTGTCATCGCCTGCTCGATGTTGTCGATGCCGCGGCCCTTGTCCTTGACCGATATGTACAGGGTGCTGTCAGAGCCTAGCTTCAGCGACATCTCAACTATGCCTACGGTATCGCGGTAGCCGTGGACTATCGCGTTCGTGACAGCCTCGGAAACGGCGGTCTTTATCTCGGATATCTCCTGCACGGTCGGGTCTGCCTGCGAAACGAAAGCCACGGCGACAGCGCGTGCATAGCTCTCGTTTGCGGAGCAGGACGGAAACTGTATCTTTGTGTGGTTGATGATATCTCTTTTCATGCTTTCACCCCCTCGGTCAGCAGCGCGGAAAGTCCCGATATCCTGATAACTGCGGCTATATTCGGGTGCGCATTTTTTATTATGATGTCACCGCCGCACGCGCGCACTGCTTTCAGCCTGCCGAGTATCAGACCTATCCCCGAGCTGTCCATAAATCCTACGTTTTCAAAGTCCAGTATAAGCTGCTCGGGGCAGGAGTGCGCGATGACCTCGTCAAGCTCCTGCCGCATGATGCGCGCCGCGTGGTGGTCTATGTCGCCGTAGAGCGCTGCGGTCATGCGCTTTCCGTCGTTGTATAGCTTTATCATATACTTCCCCCTGTTCATTTGGTTTGGCATAATCTTAGCATATTGCCCGCAAGAAAACTGTCGTTATTACACCGAGAGTTTTGTATTGTTATATTCGCGCATGATGATATGTGAGGTATCACGGCAGGTTTCTCCGACTATTTTCGGTTGCTGTCGATAACGTTTTGTTTTTAAGAAAATCCGCTTGATTTATATACTGTGATGCTGTATAATATTACTATTGACTTGCATCATTGAGTTGATTGAGATAGATCAGCATATACAGCCGAATATCCGATGAAAGGAGCAATAATGTCTGATAAATTAAATGTATGCCTTATGAATGATTCGTTTCCGCCGCTTATTGACGGCGTTGCAAACTGTGTTGTTAATTACGCGAATGTGATATCAAATGGTCTCGGTGAGGCTACAGTAGTAACTCCCGAGCATCCCGAGGCAAACGATGAGACCTTTCCGTTTCCTGTAATGAGATATAAGAGTATGCCCATAACCGAGAAGCTGTGCGGCTATCGCGCTGGATATCCGTTCAGCAGCAGCCGTCTGGGACGGCTTGCAAGCTCAGGGTTTGATATCATACACAGCCACTGCCCGTTTGCTTCCACGCTCATGGCAAGGGTGCTGCGCGAAAAGACGGATGCGCCCATCATCCTCTCGTATCACACCAAATTTGATGTGGACATCCGCCGCGCGCTGCCGAATAAGATGCTTGCAGAGCGTGCGATAAGCTTTGTTGTGAACAACATATCTGCGTGCGACGAGGTCTGGACGGTAAGCAGGGGTGCGGGCGAGAACCTGAGAAGCCTCGGCTACAAGGGCGACTATATCGTGATGGAGAACGGAGTTGACTTCCCGTGCGGTCGCGCCGAAAAGACGGAGGTGGAGCAGCTTCGTGCGCTGTATGGCCTTGAAGAGGACATTCCTGTGTTTTTATTTGTGGGGCGCTTGCTGTGGTACAAGGGGCTTAGGCTGGCGTTTGACGCGCTTAAAATACTGTCCGACAAGGGTATAGACTACCGAATGCTGGTAGTGGGCGACGGGTTGGATCGTGCTGAGATGGAGGAGTATGTCGGGGGTATCGGCATAAAGGACAGGGTGATCTTTGCGGGAGCGGTGACGGATCGTGAGGATCTGCGCGTTTACTACACGGCAGGGGATCTGTTCGTGTTCCCGTCGCTGTATGATACTAACGGCATAGTGGTGCGCGAGGCAGCGGCGTGCGGTGTGGCGGCGCTGCTTATTGAGGGTAGCTGTGCCGCGGAGGGCATCACGCATGGCAGAACAGGCATCCTGACAAAGGAGGATACCGGCGCTGTTGCGGCGGAGCTTGAGTTTGCCGCGTCACATCTTGATGAGGTGCGGCAGATAGGGCAGCGCGCGATGGAGCAGATCTATATCTCGTGGGAGACCGCTGTTTCCCGTGCCTACGAGCGCTATCATGCAGTCGCGGAAAATGTACGGGCAGGACGCACCTGCCGCAGTGAACACGTTATTTCGGAGGATTTCTTCCTTGCGGTAAATGCTGCCACAAATGCTATTCAGACATTCAGGAGTATTCCTGTGAACATAAGACGGAGCGGCAGACGCTTCGGAAACAAGCTGTTGCATCGCGGCAGCAGCGACAAAACAGAATAAAAAAATATCCGCCGCTCAAAAAAACGAGCGGCGGAGCTTCGCATATACGCGAAAATGATATTAGGAAAAATAAGTAGAAAGGAAAACGGTGAACTCATTATGGAGTGTGCAGGAGGGGTTCCTGCTGATGAATATATTATAAGAACCGCACGCCGTTCTCCAAATCAAAGATTTGGACGGCTGAGCGAACCTTGAAATATATTCTTGTTGCTTCGCAACAGACAGCTTCGCTGTCACATCGGAATTTCTTCCGATGGATATATTATAAGAACCGCACGCCGTTCTCCAAATCAAAGATTTGGACGGCTGAGCGAACCTTGAAATATATTCTTGTTGCTTCGCAACAGACAGCTTCGCTGTCACATCGGAATTCCTTCCGATGAATATATTACATCACAATAAATGTGCCGAAATCAGGACACATTAAATTTTCCTGAGATATGTCTTTGTCGGCGCGTATGTCAGGGTGTTCAATTATGCTTCCTGCATAGCGGTACTTTTTTGTGATAATTCACGAAAATGGCGGTATGTCGCATAATGCCGCGTATTGGCTTGATTTTCATGTAGTTTTATGATATAATGACTGTGTGCGCTTATTGTGTGATATGCATATCAGCGCAAGATAAAAGGATATGCCGACAGGCATAGATTATTTGAGAAATGGGTGATATTATGTTTTGCTTTAAATGTGGTGCACAAGTAAGTGACGATTGCAAATTCTGTGGAGTATGCGGTACTCCTCTGGGTAATTCCGCTCCTGCAGCTGCTCCCACGGCTGCCCCTGTTGCAGAGGATGATTCCGAAACTGTATTCCTGAATCCGATGGCCGATGCAGCGCCGAGCGGTGCCGTGCCTGAGGTGGACGATCCCGAAACGGTCTTTGCTGCTGCGGTCGAGTTTGACAGAGCGCCTGATCTTGCTGCTCCTGCACCCGTGGCACAGCCTGAGCCTGCAGCGCCTGCATTTGTGGGTCAGCCTGCACCCGTGGCACAGCCTGAGCCTGCAGCGCCTGCATTCATAGGTCAGCCTGCACCCGTGGCACAGCCTGAGCCTGCAGCGCCTGCATTTATAGGTCAGCCTGCACCCGTGGCACAGCCTGAGCCTGCAGCGCCTGCATTTGTGGGTCAGCCTGCACCTGTGGCAGAAGCTCCTTCCTATAACAGCGCGACATCCGTCAACAATGCATCGAAGCCTGCAAAGAAGAGAGTGCCTGTCGGCGTTGTAATAACGGTGTGCATCCTGTTCGGTCTGCTGATATTTGTGCTTATGCTTGCTGCGGGAATTGCATTCAGCGCGCGCTCAACGCTTGCTGACGGCAAGATATCCGCTGAGATACAGAAGATCGAGATACTTGACACTGTGGTCGGAGATATCCTGCTTTCAGATATGCTGTCAGATGACATAGAGGGTATTCTGAAAGACTTTGACAAGGATCTCGGTGATATCGACGAATCGACGACCGTAAGCGAGTTCGTCATGATCATCGCTGATGATGAGAAGGTGACTGAGAAGAATCTTGAAAAGGTCATCGAGGACACTACCTTCCTTGCATACATAGGCGATGTCGTTGCAGGATATGAGGACTATATCCTCAATGATAAGGAGAACGATCTCTTGAGCGAAAAGGCGATCAAGAAGCTTATCGACAAGAATATCGACGAGGTATCCGATGCAATGGGCGCAAACTTCCGTATCGACCAGGATATGCTGGACGAGGAGCTTGCAAAGAACAAGGATACCATTGAGAATGTAAATCCCCAGAATGCGCTCGGAGGCATCGGCTCGATCACTTCTGTCGTGCTGTCGCCCATCGTTATCATTGCGGCTGTTGCGCTGGCTCTCATATTCGCGGTGCTGGCAGGTCTTATCTGCAAGAGCGTGAGCGCTCCCATGATGACTTTCGGCGTATGCTCCGTGCTTTCGGGCGGAGTTATGGTGGCGGTATGTCTGCTCAAGTCGGTAGTTGCTGACGCAATCGGTATGTCTTACAGCGTCATTGAAGATGTTGCATTCGAGCTGCTCGATAACACACTGCTGGGTGATGTGATGAAGTATGGTCTTATCATTCTCGGCGTTGGCGTGGTATGCATAATTGCTGCTATCATCATCAAGGCAGTAGGCTCAAAGTCGAGAGCAAAGAATATATAAGTTTTGGAGGTAATTAAAATGATTTGTCCAGGTTGTGGAAAGGATATTCCGGACAGCGCCAAGTTCTGTCCCTACTGCGGTGATCATTTCACTGCAGAGCAGGCAGCTGAGGAGAATGCAGCGCCTGCGGAGTATACTGTTGAAGATATCGTAAACGAGGTGGCGAGCAAGCCGACAGAGGCGCCTGTTCAGACAGAGATGCCCGAGGAAGCTCCCGTCGCGCCCGTGCTTGAGGATGTCCCCGTTGCTGAGGCAGCACAGGCAGCACAGGAGGTACAGTCCGCTGCACAGGCTCAGTATAATCAGTACATCGCCCCTGCAGCAGAAGTTCCTGCAGCGCCCGTGGCTGAAAAGAAGTTCGATTTCTCTGCAATAATCAAGAACAAGACCGTGCTTATCGGTGCGGCAGGTGTTGCGGCACTGATACTGCTGTTCGTTCTGTTCAGCGTGCTTGCAGGCTCGTCCTCGGGCGGTTCTTACAATGTGATCACAACAGAGTATGCCTCATTCGGAACGGAAGACGGTGTATATATCTTCTATGGCGATAAGCAGCTCGATATGATCAAGGCAGACAGACACAGTGTGAGTGTTAACGACGCTGAGACCTGTGCGTATGTTCATACTGACGATGATGAGCTGTATCACATCGCTGGTGCGAAGAAGCCTCAGCTTGTTGAGGAGTATGAGAATCTTCAGAGTATCTATTTTTCCGATGACGGCAGCACGCTTGCGATCGTTTACTATGACGACGGCGTAAATGTTCTTGACTATTACAGAAACGGCAAGCTGACAGAAAGTGTGGCAGAGTGCGAGGAGCGTATCAGCGTCGTGCTTTCTCCCAGCGGAGATACTATGCTGTATCGCATCTACAAGAACGGCAAGTATGAGCTGAACGCATACAGCGGCGGCAAGACTACAGAGATCGGCAAGGGCTACAATGCTCTCTCTGTATCTGACGGCGGAAAGACAGCGTATGTCACCAAGGAAGGCACACTGTACTATCTCAAGAACCTCAACGAGGACAAGAAGGAAAAGCTTGACAGCAAATTCAACGGACTTGAGGAAGTAACTATCGACGGAACAGGCATTATGTACCGCGACGATGACGGCAAGACCAAGGCTTTCATGCCATCCTACAAGGAGCCTGTAACAGTATCGAAGAGTTATATCGAAATGGTATACCCCGAGAATGCGATCGAAAAGGTGGAAAGCTTCGACAGCTTTATTGCATACAGCAACAACGCTATCAAGAGATTTGAGCGCAAGGGCGACGAGTATAAGGATGAAAAGATCTTATCCGCGAATGGTATCAACAGTTATCAGATATCCGCGGACGGCTCGGAGATCGTGTATGTCAAGAAGGATAAGCTTTACAGAGTAAGCACCAAGGGCGGCAAGAAAGAAAAGCTTATTGCGGAGGATCTGGAGAGCAGCTATTTCTACGCAAGTGCCGATCTCAGCAAGATATACTTCAAGAACGATGATGAGGATCTCTGCTGCAACAGTCCGAAGAAGGTAGTGATCGACGAAAATGATATGGATGATATTTCCATTCATGACGTAACTTACTCAGGTGTAATGATCGTTGAAATGGATGATGAGCTTTACTATACCGACGGCGGTAAGCTCAAGCAGATAAAGGATATGGAGGATGTAAGCTCTGTCAGTGTGTGCGGCGATGTTGTCTTTATAAATATGGATGACGAGCTGTGGATAAGCAGCAACGGAAAGTCCTTTAAGAAAACTGATATCGAGTTCGATTGATAATACCTTTAACAGCGGTGCAAAAGCGCCGCTGTTTATTTTTGTATAAACTCAAAGCACCCCACGGTCTGACGTTACAGAAGCGGGGTGCTTTGATTATGCGGCTTGCCGTGGTGTTGAGTGGATGGTGCAGTGTTAGCGTTGTGTCTTGCGCTGACAGCGAAAATATCCCACGTCGCCGAAGCAGCATGGGATATCTTTCAGTATATATCAACCTGTGCGCGGAACTGTGGCTGAACCGCGCACAGGATCGTTTTAGGGGAGAGCCGCGGCGTTATTGCGGCGGCTCAATGTATGGGGAGGGTAAGGTCAATGCTGTGTGATGGTAACAGTTCCGCTGGTGAGGGAAGCCTTGACAGCGTGGGAGTTCTCGCCGCCGAATATGCCCGAAGTTCCCTTGCCGAGATTCATGAAGCGTCCTTTTTCCGTGCCGATGTCGGTGCGCAGGCTGCCTGAAATTCCGTCGAATTTCAGATCCATGCCCGAGCCTTCGGGGAGGGAAACGTTGATGTTGCCGCTGATGGCGCTTATGTCGAGGTCGTTGTTCCATTCATCGTAGCTTATGTCTATCCTGCCCGAGGTAACGGCTACCTTGCCCTTGCCCGATGCGCCGTGGTAGCTTGTCGAGCCTGAAACGGAGTGCAGGTTGAACTCCTCAGCCTTGTAGCCGACGACCTCAGCGTTGCCAGATACTGTGCAGACGGAC
>SVMQ01000096.1 GCA_015067375.1 Oscillospiraceae bacterium
CAGGAGAACACAGACAATGACTGACTTTATCCAACAGAACTACCGTTCGGATATAACGCTGGCTGACATTGCGGCATCCGCCAATATAAGCAAAAGTGAGGCTTCACGCTGCTTCCAGAGCTGTCTTCGCGTTTCGCCTGTCAGCTATCTGCTCCGCTATCGCACTGAGATGGCGGCACATCTGCTCCTTAACAGCTCCATGACTATTGACGCGATAAGTATCGAATGCGGCTTTGGTTCAGCGTCATATTTCTGCAGGATTTTCCGCAGATATGCGGGGGTAACGCCTGGGGCATATCGTAAGGGAGCGCGTAATGATATGTAGCGGCGGATATGTTGCGGCTGCTTGACAAAACGAGCTTAGTGGCGTATAATTACTCTTGTTGTTTGTGATTTTATTTTATAGTGCGTGAAAGGATGATATTATGATCATAATGTGCAGCTATGCAGCTCTATGCAAGGGATGACGGATTGCATAGAGTAAGTGCGGAGCTTTCCGCGTAACGTCATACCTTGCTTATCGGTTAACTTTTAGTAAGATACGATAATAAAGGAGCAAGGTAATATGAATACTTTTAAAGAACTCAGATCATTTATAATTCTCTGGCTTACACAGTCGCTCTCTGCTTTAGGCAGTGCTATGACGAGCTTTGCGCTTGTGGTGTGGCTTTATGGTGAGAGCGGCTCGGCGCTGACTACAGCGCTACTGACAGTCTGCTCGTATGCGCCGTATGTGCTGATGAGCATCTTTGCGGGTGCGATAAGTGACAGATGGAGCAAAAAGGCTGTTATGCTGGTGTGCGACTGCCTAGCCGCTGTATGTACAGTAGTGGTGCTTATACTATTCAGGACTAACAGCCTGCAGGCATGGCATCTGTATATCATCAATGCGCTCAACGGGCTTATGAATACGGTGCAGTCGCCTGCTTCGGATGTAGCTACGACACTTCTTACCCCCAAAAAGCATTATCAGAAAACAAGCGGCATGAGGTCGTTTTCTAACTCCCTCGTGTCGATACTGACGCCTGTTCTTGCAACGGCATTCGTGTCACTTGCAGGACTTGAGGCGGTGATAGTGTTCGACCTTGCGACATTCGCTGTGGCGTTTTTGGTGCTTTTGCTGTTCATACGCATACCGCGCATAGATGACGTGCAGGAGCGCGGTGAGAGCCTGTTAAAGTCGGCAAAAAGCGGTCTTTCATATCTTGGCAGGAACAAGGGCATACTATGGCTGATAATGTTTTTGTCAGCGATAAACCTGATCGCGTCGTTTTATGACGCGGCGCTGCCTGCAATGATACTATCCAAAAAGGATGAGCAGGCGCTTGGTCTGGTAAGTGCCTGTGTAGGAGTTGCAACGCTGCTTGGCAGTGTACTGGCGGTATTCTTTCCCAAGCCAAAAAGCAGGTCGGCGGTGATTTGCAACTGTCTGCTTATCTCCATGAGCACGGAGAATTTCCTGCTTGCGCTGAGTGACAACACGGTGGTATGGTGCGTCGGCGCGGTCATGGGATGGATAACGATACCGCTGATGAACGCAAACTATGATGTGATATTCCGCACGAATGTGCCTGCTCAAATGCAGGGCAGGGTGTACTCAGTGCGCAACACACTGCAGTTTTTCACGATACCTGTTGGGTATCTGCTTGGCGGCTTGCTGGTGGACAGAGTATTTGAGCCGTTCATGGCGTCGTCAGAGCGCGGCGGAATCCTTGTGCAGCTGTTTGGCGACGGAAAAGGCTCAGGCGCGGCACTGTTGTTTTTCGTGTTGGGACTGGCAGGTGTGGCAGTTTGCATGGCGTTTCGCAGAGTGAGAGCGCTCAGGGATCTTGATCTGACAGAATAAACAGAAAGGCAAAAGAAATGAGCAGAGAGCATCTTGGCAGCCGTTTAGGCTTTATATTGATAAGCGCGGGCTGTGCGATAGGAATAGGAAACGTTTGGAAATTCCCGTGGGTCGCAGGTGAAAATGGCGGCGGATTATTCGTGCTGGTGTACCTGTTTTTCCTGCTTGCGCTGGGAGTTCCCGTAATGACGATGGAATTTTCGATAGGCAGAGCTGCACAGAAAAGTCCGATGAAGCTTTATCAGCAGCTGGAAAAGAAAGGACATAAGTGGCATTTTCACGGATATGCGTGCCTTGCGGGCAATTACCTGTTGATGATGTTTTACACTACAGTCGCAGGCTGGATGTTGAACTATTTTGTCGGCATGGCAGGCGGCAGGTTTGAGGGAATGGGCGGCGAGCAGATAAAACTGGCATTTGACGGAATGATGGCTGATCCTGTTTCTTCGGTCGTGTACATGGGCATCGTTGTTGCGATAGGCTTTGGAGTGTGCGCGCTAGGTCTGCAGGGCGGACTGGAAAAGGTGACAAAGGTCATGATGCTGGCGCTGCTGGTGATACTGGTGGTGCTTGCAGGAAACAGTATTATCATCGACATACAGAACGGCGGTGAGGGACTTTCGTTCTACCTGCTGCCTGATATTGAACGCGCGGAAAAGGTCGGCTTCGGAAATGTCATAGTTGCTGCGATGAATCAGGCGTTCTTTACGCTCAGTATCGGCATCGGATCTATGGCTATCTTTGGCAGCTATATCGGAAAGGAGCGCGCTCTTATGGGCGAATCTGTGAATATCGCGCTGCTTGATACTTTTGTTGCGGTCTGCTCGGGACTCATCATATTCCCCGCGTGCTTTGCGCATGATGTGCCTGTTGACAGCGGCCCGAGCCTTGTGTTTGTAACGCTTCCCACGGTATTCAACGAACTTCCTGCAGGCAGACTGTGGGGTAGTCTGTTCTTTGTGTTCATGTCGTTTGCGGCGCTGTCTACGGTGCTTGCGGTGTTTGAGAACATCCTGTCCTGTACATCGGACGCATTCGGCTGGAGCAGGAAAAAAGCCTGCATCATCAACGGCATCGGGATGTTCGTTCTGTCGCTGCCATGTGCGCTGGGGTCAAGCCTGCTGAAAGGCTTCAAGCCATTCGGTGAGGGTAGCGCGGTGCTTGATCTTGAGGATTTTATCGTCAGCAATGTGCTGCTGCCGCTCGGCTGTCTTGTGATCGTCATCTTCTGCGTAAGCCGCTACGGCTGGGGCTGGGATAAGTTCACTGAAGAAGCAAACATCGGCAAGGGCCTTAAAATACGCAAGTGGATGAGAGGTTATATGACCTATATACTTCCGCTTATTGTAGCGGCGGTGTTCGTTATCGGAATGGTCAATTTTATTTCGGGTCTGTAAAATAGTATTGGTCACCTCAAAAAACCTCATTTTCTCTGTGCAAAACGGTTTTTAGAGATGCCCTATTGACAAACGCCTTGGATATGTAGTAAAATTAAAGTAGTATTTATTACTTAATTTACTTACTGCATGAAGGGGCGTTTTGTTATGAGCTTTGATAATATATTCGAGTCCGTTGCAGCTGCAGCTATTGCAGCGGCTGAGATGCCTGAGATATCTGTCGGCAAAAAGAAGAAGGTCGTTATTGACGGCAGCACAGCCTCGCTCGGCGAGAATACACGCTGGCGCGGTTTCGGTATGGTGAGCGCCAATAATACCTCGCGGCTCCTGCTGGATTACAAGGCTCAGCACCCTGACCGTTATGAGGAACTGCTGAATTATATGTTCGGCAAGGATGGGCTGGCTATCTCTCATCTGAAGCTGGAGCTTGGCTCGGATGTCAATTCTTCCTCAGGCACAGAGCCTTGTGTGATGCGATACGAGGATGAGTATCCCGATGTTACTCGCGGTGCAGGCTTTCAGCTTGCCGCAGACGCGAAGAAGATAAACCCTGAGCTTACGCTGGATCTGCTCTGGTGGAGCGAGCCGCGCTGGGTCACTGATTCCTCGGATGACATGGCAGCGCGCTACAAGTGGTACAGGGATACGCTGGTGGCAGCCTATGAAAAATACGGCATTAGGTTTGATTATGTGAGCGTAAACCGAAATGAGCGTGCTGTTGACCCGAGCTGGATCGTGTACATCTCCCATGCGCTGAAAAACGAAAAGGACGCGCCGTATGACTTTTCCGCAATCAGGATAGTCGCATCCGACGAGGATAACTCGTGGGCTACAGCGAAGAAGATGCTGGAGGACAGGAACCTGCTCAATGCCGTTGACGTTGTTGGCAGCCACTACACCAGTCACTCCACACCACAGATGAAAGAGCTTATCAAGTGTCACGGCAAGGAGGCATGGTTCTCTGAGGCGTGTTCGCCTATGGCTTATGCAAAGGGTACTTATCGCTTTGACGGTACAGGCTCAGGTCTTGCAGGTATAGGCGGTATACTTGACATTGCAAACCGCATCATTACGATGTACCCAGAGGGCGGCATGACCCTGCATGAGTTTCAGCCTGTGGTATCGGCATATTACGACGGCGCGACGTTCTATCACAAGCAGCTTATCGTTGCGAATGAGCCGTGGAGCGGTTATTATCTGCTTGACAGCGGATACAGCATGGCACTGCATTTTTCACAGTTCTTCAACAAGGGCTGGACTTTTATCGACTCTGCGTGCGCAGGTGATGGCGTGAAAGGCGGCGACGGTCATGCTATCGTTGACGCGGTGTTCAGCTATATGACAGCAAGCGACCCCGACAGCGGCGATTACAGCGTCGTTATCACCAACACTACATCCGAGTCTATCATATATGAGTTTGAAGTAAAGAATATCGCAAAGGCTTCCGCTACGCTTGAGGTGTGGGAAACACGAGGCCCGAGCGGCGGCAGCTTTGATGAGAACTATTTCGTAAAGACAGCTACGCTGATACCGTCAGAGGAAGGCGACAGCTACACCTACAGCCTTACTCTCAAGCCGTATTCAATGGTGACGCTGTCTACGCTGCATAAGGAGCGCCCCTGCTGCATTTCGCCCGATATGACTCAGGCTCAGCGCGTAATGAAGCTGCCTTATTACGACGATTTTTCGTATGCGGAGCAGGGTGAGGGCTTCCTTGCATCGCGCGGCGGTGCGCCTCTGTACACTACCGATCAGGGCGGCGCTTTTGAGGTGGTCAGCGACGGCGACAGAAATATACTCATGCAGAAGATCACTGAGGAGCTAAAGGCAGTGGAGTGGGGTTATACTCCGAAGCCTGTTACTTGCTTTGGTGATGACCGCTGGTTCAATTATTCCGTCAGCTGCAAGGTGAAGCTTGCACAGGGCGACAGCAGCGAGATATATGCCGGCTGTGGTCTGAGGTATAATCTCGGTGCTGCAGGAATGAGCGGCTGGTGGCTCAGTGTAAGCGCTGACGGCAATTACAGTGTATACAAGAATGACAAGTTCATCCATGGCGGAAATGTACAGCTGCAAGAGTGGAACAGCCTGAAGATACAGGCGGTGAACAATATCATCTCCGTCTGGGTCAATGATTCGGTGTTCTCGGAGATGTGCGCGGATGTGCCTGGGATTCCAATGCAGGCGGCAGGCCGCGCGGCGCTGTACAGCAGCTTCCATTGCAACTGCTTTGCTGATGTTGCGGTAGAGCCTGTTGAGGGACAGGATATATACGTCACAAGGTATGACTGCACCGATTCAAATGTCAACTACACAGGCGACTGGCTGTTTAAGACGATAGACAGCTTCAAGCACTACAAGCGCACTCTGGCAACAGGCAATGACGGTGCGCAGGCAGAGATCACATTCTGTGGCACAGGTCTTGCTCTGCTTGGAGAGAACCTTGAAGATGGCACGGTAAAGGTCGAGATAGACGGCAGGTATGTCGATGTGCGTGATATCCCGCGTACAGAGCCTCGTGAAGCGTTCTGGAGCGTTTCAGGGCTGCCCGATCAGGAACATAAAGCGGTGATAACAGTAGCGCATGGTACGGTGTCGCTTGATGCGATCGAGGTTACGCAGTCAGCGGCGAATGCTATTGAAAAAGTCGTTGATGCGGCACCTGAAGCAGCAGAGCCTGAGCCGCCTGTATATGAGGAGGCTTCTCAGCCTGAGGCGATAGAGGTATCAGAGCAGCCTGCAGAGGCAGTTGAGGTGTACGAGGAAACGCAAGTTCCCATGAGCCTGACTGTAATTCCGAAAAAGCCGCGCATGACGCGCCGCGAGCTTCTTCCTATAATCGCGGCGGCAGGTGCAGGTGTGGCGGTGCTTGCAGGCATCGTGATCGCTGTAGCGGTGGGCAAAAAGAAAAAGTAAGGTATATAGTACTTGATATAATATCAGCTCCCCATTCATTCGGAATGGGGAGCTTGCTTATTTGAGCGTTTTTCGTCGCTTATTATCCTGTGTTTATTACACAGCCTGATTTTAATGGTTTACGCAAATATTTTATATAGGTAATTATCTATATCTATATAAAGAAAAGTATATTTTTAGTTTTTGCTCTTTTATGTTATAATTAAATTCAGATAGACGACTGTTGTTGAATATTTTTGCTATTATCAGGAAGCTATGATCAGCCATAGCTTTTAGCATATTCTATATAGAATTTTATCAGGTCGGCATGGTAACTCTGGATATCCTGAGTGATCAGACGCTCGTTGTTGATGGCGAGATGAACATAGTGCGTCATCGGCATATCTGATATCGGGCGGAATTCAAGTGCATCCTTGTAGTAGCAGTGCCATGTGCATTGTGGGGCAAAGGCAGCGCCAAAGCCTTTTTTGACCAGCTCACACAGCATCGACGGAGTCTCGGCATACATCGTGATATCAATGTCAAGGTCGGTGGTGTGCCAATATTGCTCCATCATCTTTGTGAAGTCATCGGAATGGTCAAGGCTGAGTATGTCGGAGTTTTTGATGTCCTTTGCGGTTATCTCATCCATTGCGGCAAAAGGGTGGCTTTTTGAAAATATCACGCCGATCCGCTCTGTTATTACGGTTGTAGAGCTTTCGTCGTTGACGGGGAACAAGGTTGAAAATATCTTCAAGTCCCAGTCCTTATTGCTTCCGATGTAGAAATGCGGGATCGCTCTTGGATGATCGGCTCGCATATTGTCTACGATATCCTTTATCAGCAGCGTAGTCGAAGCAACCGCGATGTTGATATCTGTCTTGTGCTTACCGTTGTATTCGTTTATCTCTTTTTGCGCACTGTCGAGCGCGAGCATTATCTTGTCACAGTATTTCAGGAATATCCTGCCTGCGCCGTTAAGGCAGATCTTTTTACCGCGCCTGTCAAAAAGCTGTGTTCCAAGCTCGTCCTCCAACCGCTTCAGCGTATGGCTGAGGGAGGGCTGCGCGATGTAAAGCAGTTCGGCTGCCGCGGAGATGCTCTCCGTGTTGGCTATCACTCTGAATTGTTTTATCTGATTAAGTTCCATTGGCATTTATCCTCTATAATGATTTTATAATGATACCATTATAGCACGGAATAAATATAAATGCAAATTATTTTATCATTCAGGAGGTATTATGAAAAAGAAGAATTTATGTAGATTGGGATTAAGGATATCTACTGCCGTACTTATCATTCAGCTGGTGGTATTTTTATTCCTGTTTATATTCATCAATCTGTACGTTTCAGATTCGTCCTATCAGACTGCTGTCAACAATATGCAGACAGCGGCAGCAGACCGTTCTGAGATCATAAGTAATTATATCGATTCAACAAAGGACACGCTTACCGCGTATCTGAAAGCGGAGCAGATATATGATGTCATCCGCGATCCGTCGAATGCTGACGCTGCAGCTGCCGCACAGGAATATACCGTTGAATTTGGTAATGATATCACCAATCTTGAGGGTATCTATTGCAGTAAGTGGGATACCACGATGCTGACCCATACAAATGCCCCTGTTATCGGAATGGTAACACGTCCCG
>SVMQ01000097.1 GCA_015067375.1 Oscillospiraceae bacterium
GCCGTCCAGTATATTGACGAAATCGGGGGCGAAGTAGTTTCCGTCAAAGGATGAGCCTCTGCGTAGCATGGAAAGGTACATCGCAAGCTTATCCTCTTCGTTATCGTGCTGTTCAAGTTGTTCAAGCTCCTGCTGCAGCAGTTCGATCTCCTCAAGCAATTCTTCGCGTTTCTCGGTCAGCTTTTGGATCTCTTCCTGCAGCACAAGGGCATCCTGCTCGTTTTCAAGCCGTTCAAGAGCCTGTCGGTGTTCTTCAAGACTCTGCTGCAACTGCTCATATTTCTCAAGCTCTATTGTGCGCGCATCAAGCTGCTCCTCGAACATTTGCTGCAGTTCGTCATATTTTTCGCGTTCATGCTGCAAGACGTCATATTTGATCTCGGAGTAAAGCAGGGCGGTGGAAACGGCTATGATATCGTCGCTCAGACCTGCTGTGCCTGCAGTGCAGGGGAAGAGCGTTGCGCCGTCGTTGCGGTACACGAGATTGCCGCCGTCATTGAAGTCAAGGCTGATAAGGTCGCCTGCTATCTCGTAGGTGCCCTCGGCGGTGTTGCCTGTGCTTGATGCGGTATTGTAGCTGAATTTAAAGGTCTTGTCATCGTTGAGTACCAGTGCAACGGTGTTGTATTCCGTTCCATCTGAGAGCGACTGTACAGTGGAGATATAGTGGTCGTGCCATTCAACATATTTGCCCACTTCATGTGTGAACGGGTAGTAGCCGCCGTCTGCAGCGTCGGAAGTTACCTCACCCTCCGTCCAGCGGCGAAGCTCTATCGTCTGCATATCGTACTTGGGGGAAAGGTCGATATCGGCAGGTGCGTTGCGGATATATACAAACTCGCCGTTATCGCCGTAATGCGCTGCGGACAGAGATATTGCGTGATACTTTTCGTCATAGGGCAGCTCTGAAAGTCCATGATAAACGGGATAGTCTTTAAGCTCGGCATTGTCTATGCGCTCGAGTCCCGGGGTCTTTGTGTGGATAAGATAGTGTTCGGTGATGCTTTCGCCTGCGCCTTTTGTAGTGTTCTTTGATGGATATGTCAACGAACACAGGGGCGTGCCGTCTTCCAGTGCATACAGTGAGATACCGTTCCAGCTGTCGCCGCCGAAATCTTCGGGAAACTGCTCTATCGCCAGCAAAAAGGAGTCGTATACATCCGTGGCAAAGGTCAGCTCTTCTTGCGTCATGTCGTAGATATACAAGCCGCCTACCCCGTCGGTGAACATCGAGATCTTTTCGTCTGCATACAGCATTTCGGGAAATTCAGAGCCGAAGATGATGCTCTCGATGTCGCTCTGTGTCTTATTTACAAGCGGAATATCGTCGGGGAAGAAGATATCTTGCTCATACTGATAGTCGTTGGGCTGATACGGCACGGTCACAGTTGTGCTTGAGGCGGTGCTTGCAGCAGCGCCGCTCGTGTCAGAGGAGGCAGGCAGCAGGTCTACTCCCTCTTTGCCGCCGAAAACGCCAAGCTTCGTCATGCCAAAGCAAAGACCCACTACCGCCGCTGCTGATACGACAGGGACAGCGATGTTTCGTACTGTTTTTGCGGTGTTGCGCTGCAGTCGCTCAGACTGTGCAGCTTCTTCTATGTATTTGTCGTTTATCTCATTGAGTGCGTTATTAAGCTTTTTCATATATCGTAGCCCTCCTTTCTGAGGTACTCGCGCAGCTTTTTCAGTGTGCGCGAAATGCGTGATTTTACCATGCTCTCGCTCGCGTGCAGCTCTTTTGCTATCTGTGAAAGGCTCTCGCCAAACCAGTAGCGCCGCATGAATATCACGCGCGTGTTGTAGTCGCTTTTTGCCAGAAAACCGTTCAGCAGCTCTGCCAGTGCGGTTTCGGTCAGCCTGTCCTCCGCGCCGCCTGCGGATGCGATGCATCCTTCAAGCTCATCCAGCGACAGTGCGGCGCCGCGTTTTGCAGCGGTGTTGTAGTCGTATCTGTCCAGTGCAAGTCGTCTTGCTATCTTGCACAGATATGCACACAGCTTGCTTGGCTTGTTTGGCGGAATGCTGTTCCATGCTTTGAGGCAGGCTTCGTTTTCACATTCCTCCGCATCCTGCTTGTTTTGCAGGATATTGAAGGCGATGCTTTGCAGCAGCTTGCCGTAGGACTGCTTCGTTTCGGTTATCGCTGTTTCATCACGGTCGAGGTAAAGCTGTACTATTTCGTTGTCTGTCATTGTAATTCCCCCTTGTCAGCGATATGGGGTATCGCTAATTGAGCTCATAAATAAAGACGTGATATATCGGAAAAAGTCGCATTGCGACTGCTAATATTTACATTTCGGTTACAAGTGTTTACAGTTTGATTACAGTTTGTCGGATGATATTGACTGGGTGGCTTTTTGGTGCTAAGATAAAAGTACCAAATAAACAGAAAAGGGGAAGTGGATATGCGCAGGATAATATTATGTGCGGTTTTGTGTGGACTTATCTGTCAGGTGACGGGATGTATCGGCACATACAAGCTTGATGAGAGTTCGCTGCAGGAGCAGCTATCCGAACAGGAGAGCGAAAATTCACAGAGCGAACAAGCCGAGCAGACGACAGCTACATCGGCAGAGAAAACGGTGCAGGAGGTCATGCCGACCGAAGATGCGACGGAGCAGGTAGGCGCGGTTACAGCAGAAGCCTCGGAAGAGCCGCAGACTATCGAAGAGGTCGGGCAGCCCGAGACCGCTGAGGTCACTGATGAGGAGCAAGCTGCAAGAGAATATGAAAAGTCTTTGGTTGGGAAGCCAGCGGTGGATAGTTGGCAGGAGCTAAAGGAGATATCGCCTGATAACATCTTTGTGGACTTCAGCTTTATAAGCGACTGCGAGGGCAATACTGACCCCGTTGCGTGCGGAGATGCGTTGGGAAATATCATACTTGCGTTCAAGCAGACGGAGGAGTATCAGACTGTATGTAAGGTGCTGAGCAGCGGCAAGCCGCTGACAGGGTCTAATACAGAGCGGCGTGAGGAGCCTATCATAAACGACTATGTTCATGATTTCTACGAGATCGCCGAGGGCGGCGAATATAACCCCATATTCCATACAGCGTTTGTTGATGATTTCGACAGCGACGGCAGGGAGGAGCAGTTCGTGCTGCTGAAATTCCCACACTATGCAGGTGAATTTGACAAGGACGCGCAGGAGTACCACTTGTATAGCAGGTATTATCTTATGTTTGCGGATGCGGACGGTAACGCAGAAATGGTGGATGATTTCTGGGGCATACATGATATCACGATGCTGGATTACGGAATGGACAAGCAGCTCATCATCAGCTCAACAGGAACTTGCGGTGCGGATGATCACGACCCTCTGTATGGAGTCGTTGACGGGAAAGCGGTGCAGTTATGTGTGATGCGCGGCAGCTATGCTAAATGGAAGTGTTTCCTGACATCGGCAGGCTGGCAGGGCTCGGGTGCATTTATGTACTACGATACAGCGGCAAAGGAATATCGTGCGGTCATAGGTATAATCCTGGACAAGTATGAGGTGGATGCTATGGAGGGGGCAGATGAACTGCCGTATGAGCCTGACGAATACTATCAGGTCACGCTTGTCGGCGGAAGATACTATCTGTTCAGATTTGGCGCGATGGATCATGGCGTGCCGTATGTTTACGAGGATGGAAAGCTCACGCCTGCTGAGGACTGTCCTCTGCGCTCGCCCAATGACTGTACGGGAGTAGTGCTGATAGACGACATCGACAAGGCAGTCGAGGATATGATAACGCTTGAGGAAGTGTCGGGCGATCTGATCGTGATCGAATAAGAGCTGAACAGCCTCCCGTGGAAATGGGAGGCTGTTGTCAGTCCTTTTTGAGATAGAAAGCGGTGACGGTGCGCTCCTCGCCTGAGATGTGGTCATAGCCTTTGAGCACTATTCCATCGTGGGACATAAGCTCGCCTGCGGAAAGCTCGTCGAGGCTGCAGGCGAATACGCTCTCGCCCGAGCATACTATATGCAGCTTGTCGCCGAGGATATTCAGGGCGCCGTCTGTGCCTAAGCGTATCTCCTTATATGTGTCGGGGTCGCGCATGGATGCGTACTGTATGCGCTTGTAGTTCAGCGCCAAAATGGACTCAAGCGGCATGGAATCCTTGTGTTTTTTCTTTTTGCCAAAGCCGAACATGGCGGGTGCTCCTTTCAGTTTATCTGTCTGTAATACACTTTATTGCCATATTTGTAAATACATTGTATTTGCCCTTCGGGGGTAGCATGATACAACGGACCGAATTTATATCCGTTTTCTCGATTGTCATAATCGGCATATTCAAGTATTTTTGCTTGAGTTTCTGAGTCCAATTCATACATAGGTTGCCAATACAGTCGGGCTTTATATGGCTCTTTGTCAAGGTACTGATATAACACATATTTGTCATCTAAGATAAACATTTCATGGTTTGGACGTTTAGAATTTACATTGTTTCTGACTATCTCACATTCATTAGTTACCTCGTTTAACGGAAGAGACGAATAATCCAATTCTATTTCTCTGTATGTGGAATATTGAATAGGGTCGGGATTTGTAACTGAAAAATAAATTGAATCAACGAGGCATACTTTAATTGTGTTCATTGAATCATCAGTAAAGTAAACTTGTAGGTTAAAATGACTAGTATCATCTTCAAATATAAACCAATCAGACAGAACTGTTGATTCAGCAGTATGGTTTTCTCTTGAGCATCCGCTTGTTGAAACAACTAAAGTCAATATAACCATCAGATTAAGAAACAACATAAACTTTTTCATCGTTTTCACCTCGGATTTATTTGTAATAATTATACCAATAATATCACCGAATGTCAACACAAAAGCCGCTCCCGAAAGAGCGGCTTTATATGTTTGTTTAATCCTCGCCGAGCTTCAGCGCCTTGTTGATGTTGATGCGCCTGATGATTCCGCCGAGTATCGTGAAGCCGCCAAGCAACATAAGTGCGATGATGACGTACATCTTTATGTAGTCGCCGCCCTCGCCCTGTACGATGAACGGAGGTATCTGATTGTTCGCGTCGTACATCGTGCGGAAAAGCGGAATGAAGATGTCGCTTGCAACGCCGCCAAGCACGAAGCCTGCCGCGATAGAGGCAACGCTGACAAGCAGCTGCTCATAGCCGAGCGTGCCGATTATCTCCCTGAATGTTACACCCATCGCGCGAAGCACGCCGAATTGCAGCGTTCTGGAGCGTATGGAGATTATCCAGTAGATAAGGAAGCCGATCACCGTCATCAGCATGATAACGACAAAGCCGAGAGTCAGTGCGCCGTTCATGCCCTGCAGCTCGGGGTCGGTCTTTTCCTCGATAAGAAGCTGAGAGCTGTCGGTGATGTGCTGCAGCTTGATGTTCTTTGCCTGAATGTCGGCATACAGCTGCTGGCTGGTCGCATCATCCTTGAGGTTTATCCATATCTGATAGGGCTGGAATTCTGTCAGCTTGCGGATGTGGTTGTAGTTGCAGATAAGGAAGTCCTTGATCGCGGTCTCCTTTGTGCGCTCGTTTACTACGATCGTTTCTTCGGGGTTGAGGCTAGGCCAGTAATCCACAAATGCAAGCACCGTAAGCTGGATGGATTCGTTTCCGCTCCACTTGACGGTGATCTGGTCGCCGAGCTGTACGCCCTTTTCTTCCCACGAGCGGGATGCGATAACGCCCGATTTGCACTCCACCAGTGCGGAGCAGTAGTTCCACCAATGCACGGGGAGCAGGTCATCTCTGAACCATGCGGTCTGAGAGAATTTACCCGGTTCTATGCACATAAGTGTGCAGGCTTCCTTGTTCTTGATGCCGCCCAGCGCGGTGGAAACATCTGTTTTGAGTACCTTTGTTGCGCTTTCCACGCCGTCGAGGTTTTCGTACAGCGAGAAATCAGGCTCAGCGTAGCTTGTTTCATCCTCAATGGATTCCAGGCGCCAGAATGCGTCGAGAACTACGTCTGTTCCTGTGGAATAGTATATCCTGTCGGATTTGCTGTTGTTTATCGCTCTTGCGGTGTTCGCGGAGAAGATGCCCAGACCGAACGTTATAACAAGGAACAGCATAAGGAAGCGCTCTCTGCCGCCCTGTGAACGGGCAACGGCAGTTATCGCAACATACTGCGATACGCTCCAGAAGCGGCTTCCGATGTGATAGATGACTTTCAGCACATGAGGATACACGCGGATGAACAGCAGGCCTCCGCCCATAATGAACATCGTAGAGAAGATGAAGTACAGCGGATTTATGCTGCCATCGGTCACGAATGTGCCTTCCTCAAACTGGGTGGTTATCTTCTTTGCTGCGAAATAGTACCAGACAAGTGAGCCGCCCAGAAGCAGGATGTCTACACAAAGCTTTTCCCACAGCGACATCTTGACGACCTTTGCCTTGCTCTGCTTGTACTTTACGATAGACAGCTTAGATGCAGGGATGATAGGCAGCATGGTCGTGACGAAGAATATCACTATAGCAATAAGCGCGTATATCACTGCGTCAAGGCTGAGCTTTGCGGCAAGTCCCGTGCGGTTTACGAATTCAAGGAAGCCGTTTGATACGCCGAGGAAGCTGCACAGGCACAGACCTATGAACGGCGCGAATATCAGCGTTGCAAGTCCGAGTACGCCTGCTTCCATGGCATAGATGCCGAATATCTGCAAAGAGGAAGCACCGCGGCTCTTGAATACGGCGATCTCGTTCTTTTCCTGCTCTACATTCAGCTGTGATACCATGAACAGATAGAATGCAAGCATTACTATCGTTGGTATCTGCAGTATCCAGAGCATGGATTTAAGATTTTCCGCGCGTACCGCGTATTCTGTGAGGATATCATAGATTCCCATAGAGAAATCCAGTCCGTATGTAGGATAAAGCTCAAAATCGTATGCTATCTGCTCTGTAACGCTGCCGAGGGAGTTGAGATCCATCATCTGATAATCGAATGAATAGCGTGAGGTGACATCTGACAGCATAGTTGTGCCTGTCGTCATGTAATCATTCAGGAATGTATCGTAATCGAATATCAGCGCGTTAAGATAGTCCTCCATCGTTTCTGACCAGTAGCTGTCGTTTTCGCTGGACTGTTCGAATACGCCGACGACGGTGACGGACAATGGCTCGGTCTTGCTGTAGAAGCTGTTCTGCACATTATATGTTTCGCCGCACACTATATCAAGTATCTTCAGACATTCTTCGTTGCATATTACTTCATAGCTGCCGTTTTCGTTTCTGCCGGGGTTGAACATCCTGCCTTCGATGATGTTGACGTGATCGTTAATGTTGCTCATCGCCATCATCTTTATACGAGTGTTGGAGGAGCCGAGTATGTAGACATACTCATCCCTCAGTATGGTCTTGCTGTTGGCGCGGGGGATGTCGATGGCGGCAGTGCGCTCATCCACCAGTGATGTAAGAGTGGCGACAGTGTTCTGTCGCTCCTCTATGCTTGCTTTCATCTGCAGCGAGGTGGATACGACATACTCGCCGGGATACAGTCCTGTATCCTCCTGATATGCCTGCATATCCTTGATAAGTATACGCTGCAGCGACGCATCCATATATATCGGCACGGTACTCATCATACCTGCCGCCAGGAGAAATCCTATGAAAAGGCACAGCACCATCCAGCGGGTGTTGCGCATCTTTCTGAAAAGAAGTGTTAACAAACCGTACCTCCGATTTTTATCGTTTTGTCAGGGGAAGATACATCAGCGTACTACTACTCTGTCGCCCTCTTTAAGACCTGTAAGTATCTCTGCCTCAGTTGCGTTGGTGATACCTA
>SVMQ01000098.1 GCA_015067375.1 Oscillospiraceae bacterium
TGTGATGTAATCCATAGTCTTTTCCTTTCTTTATCTGCCTTGCGGCAGGTCTGTAAGCCTTCTTGCGGATGAGGCGTCAACACCGCATCGCGTTTCTTATTTACCGTAGGGGCGGATATCATCCGCCCGCCGAGCGTGCCAACGATATATATGACCGTTTGTCGGTACAGTTATCAGTCCTCAGCGAAATTGGAGGAGTCCTCATAAGTCTTGGGATCCCACGGAGAAGCCTTTACAGCCTCGCCGACGTACAGTATCTCGCCGTTTCTTACTACCCACTCGATGTCCTCGTCAGCGATAGGCGTGAACGAGAGCGTAAGACGGAATGCAGGGGTCAGCTCCTCAACAGGCATGAAATTGCTCGACATAGCAGAGAACAGCGTAGGCTCGAGATAATTGAGCACTCTGCCGCAGGGTACGGTCTCATCGAAATCAAAGTCCTCGTCAGCGTAGAAATCATCGCCGTAGTAGTCCAGCAGAGCCAGCACATATTCCGCGGTGTACTTGACCAGCTTGTTTACGGTGTCATCGGGCAGGCTCACGAAATGCGCCGCGCAAGCCTTGGTGTAGGAGTCCTCAAGACCCTTTGCTTCAAGTTTTATCTTCTTGTTGAAGATGTAGGAGAACACATCGCCCTCCATGCCGTTGAAGCGGCGGCTTTCAGTTACATTGATAAGCTTGTTGTTCATCATGATATTTCTGCAACTCCATTCTTCACTGTAATTCTATCCTCACAGAAAAGAGATACCGCCTGAGGGAGTATCTTCCATTCTGCCTGTTCCATGATACGTTTCTGCAGTGTTTCGGGGGTATCGCCGCCCTGCACCTCAACTGCCTTCTGCAGGATTATCGGGCCTGCATCGCACTCCGCTGTCACGAAATGCACCGTCGCGCCCGACACCTTTACGCCCTTTGCAAGCGCCGCCTCGTGGACGTGAAGCCCATAGAAGCCCTTGCCGCAGAAGCTGGGTATCAGTGCAGGATGCACGTTTATCATGCGGTTGGGGAAAGCGTCGCACACCTGCTCGTCCAGTATCGTCATAAATCCTGCATATACGATAAGGTCTGCCTTTTCCTCAATGAGCGCGTCGCGCATCGCCTTGCTGTAGGCGGCAACGTCCGCGTAGTCCTTTCTGACCAGCACGCGCGTCTTTATGCCGTTGTTCTTTGCCCTTTCGAGCGCGTAGGCGTCCGCCTTTGACGCGATAACACAGGTTATCTTTCCGCCCTTTATCTCGCCGCGCTTCTCCGCGTCGATGAGCGCCTGCAGATTGGTGCCGCCGCCCGACACCAGTACGCAAATATTCTTCATGTCTGCTCCTTATTTCTTATTTTACCGACGAAAACAAGCCGCCGTAGTCGTCTATGTCATCGTCGTCCTCGTCAAGCGATATCTCGATAACGCTGTACTTTGCCGCCTTGCTGAAAAGGTGCATTCGGCAGTCCGTTCGCGTGGCATATACCGAATACTCACCAAGGATAAGCTCGGTGGTGTCCTCGCTCCTGTCGCCCTTTTCAAGCTGTTTCAGCCACGGTCTGTCGTTTATCGTGAACGTTCCGCTGAACATAGTTTTCGCATAATAATCGGGATGCTTCATGAGCGTGCTGTCGTTCATCCTGAGCGACAGTGTGTTCACCGTCACGCCGTCGTCGGTGTGGCAGTGCATTCCCAGTGCGTTCCATGTATAGCAGGCTCGCTGTGCGGTCTGTGCGTTAAGCTGTGCGAGCGCCTGCTCGTCGATGTCCTCGTCAAACATATCGCGTTTCACTTCACCGAAAGAGGTCTTGTCAGCCTTTCCGAGAACGGCTGTAAGCTCCGATATATCGCACGGCAGAGTTATCGCCGCGCCGTTGAGCAACAAGCCGTTTTCAGACACATCCAGTGTCAGCCCCATACCGCGCCTCAGCACAGGCTTATCTCGATTCCCGAATAAGCGCCGTTACAGCCCTCGCTGTCGCCCTTGTCAAAGTCAACATACTCGGACACCAGCGAAAGTCCGTCAAACTCGCGCTTGCGGAAAAATCCGTCCATATCCTCGCCCTCGAACATGGTCTGCTCCCACGGCATACCGTTGATGGTGAGAGTACCCTTGTAGAGCGTTCTGGGGTCGTATTTCAGCTCCATGTCGCCCTTGTTCACCTTGATGCCGATGCAGTGAACGATGCCGTTGCCCCTTGTGTAGCAGTAAAGTCCGAGGTCGTCCCATGTGTAGTTGACGTTAGCGCCGTTTTCGCCGACGAACTTTCTCGCCTTGCCGAAGGTCTTGCACAGCATATCTATGTGACAGGGTATCTCAACCGCCTTGCCGTTGACCGACATAACGTTCTTTGCAACGTCGATGGTGAGTGCGGATGCGTCAATGGTCGGCTTTGCGCCGCCGAAAAGGTTCTTGAAAAAATCGAAAAATCCCATGGTCGTTCTCCTGTTATGTGTTAAGCGATATCTGAATATTCGCGTAATGCTTGTCGGTGCGCTTCTTGTCCTTGAAATCGCGGTCAGTAAAGCTACCATATATAATGTGTCTGCCCAGCACCCTGCCCTTGCTGGCGCTGTTGCTGTACTTCGGCTTGACAGGCTTTAAAAACTCGAACCAGTGTGCGCCGTTTATCGTCAGCGTGCCGCCGAACATATTTGTGGGATAATGCTCGGGGTCATCATGGTCAACTCTGGGGCGAAGCCTCACCATAAGCGTTTTTGCGTACCTGCCCTCGTTCGTAAACGCGTACAATCCGAGATCATCCCACGCGAAGTTCGCGCGCTGCTCGCTGACCGAGCGGTTTATCATGTCATTGTCTTCCTGCGTCAGATACTCGATGTTCACCTTGCCGAAGGTCTCTTTCTCCGCCTCGCCGAAAAGCTGTACAAGCTCCTCCATCTTTATCGGCAGAGTGAACTGCTTTCCGTTTATCTCGACATACTCCTCGGCGACGTTTATCGCGATGTTCTGCGAGGGCGTCCTGTCATAGTCCTCGGCGGGATCGTGTTCCTCAATAACAGGCTCGTTTTTCCTGAAAAATCCCATGCTCGTTCTCCTGTTCTGAATTATGATCTCAGTGATATCTGAATATGTCCGTAGTGCTTATCTGTGCGCTTTTTGTCCTTGAACTCGCGCTCGGTAAAGTCGCCGTATATCACATATCTGCCCAGCGCTCTGCTCTTGTTGCTGCTGTTGCTGTATTCGGGCTTTGCAGGCTTTATAAACTCAAACCAGTGCGCGCCGTTTACTGTCAGCGTACCGCCGAACATATTCTTTGGATAATGCTCGGGGTCTTCCCTGTCAACACACGGACGAAGCATCACCAGCAGACAATCCGCGTATCTGCCCTCGTTCGTAAACACATACAGTCCGAGGTCATCCCACGAGAAATTCGCGCGCTGTTCGCTGACGGAGTTGTTTATCATATCGTTCTGCTCCTGCGTCAGAAACTCGATGTTCACCTTGCCGAACGTGTGCTTTTTCGGCTCGCCGAAAAGCTGTACAAGCTCCTCCATCTTTATCGGGAGAGTGAACTGCTTGCCGTTTATCTCGACGTATTCCTCGGTGACGTTTATCGCGATGTTCTGAGATGGCGTTCTGTCGTAGTCCTCGGCAGGGTCGTGTTCATCGACAGCAGGCTCGTTCTTCTTAAAAAGGTCTAAAAATCCCATGCTCAGCCTCCAAGTTTAAGCTCAGTCTTTTTGTTGATGCCAAGCGAGCGCACCTGCCCCTTTGGCTTTTTCGCAACACTTGCACACAGCGTGAAATTTCCGTGATGCACCAGCTTGAACGGAAGCTTCATGCCGTCAAGCTTCGGCTGTTTCTCGTCAACGAAAAGGGTCATCCAGTCCGCGCCGTCCACTGTCACAGTGCCGCCGAAGATGTTCTTCGTGGAGTTCAGTGCGTACTTCTTCTCGTTAGGGAAAAGCTGGAGCGAGATGCAGTTCACGCTCTCGTCGTCCCTCGAATACGCGACTATCCCAAGCTTGTGCCACAGATAGATGTACCGCACGCCCGTGCCGCCGATGTTGTCCATGGACAGGGTGTAGTCGCCGAATATGCCCGTAAGCTCGTCCTTGTGACAGGGCATGGTCAGCTTCGTGCCGTTGATGTCAAGCTCCTCCGCGGTGAGCGCGAATGTGATGTGCTGTGACGGCGTGGTGTCGAAGTCCTCAACAGAGGGGGCTTTTCTGAATATATCGAAAAATCCCATGCTTACCGTCTGCCTTTCTTATTAAAGCTGATATGCGTGTAGTCCTCTTCCGTCAGACAATTTTCGGTATGATACCAGTCGGCAAGCTCCGCGAATACCTTGAATTTGCCGTAGTCCACCTTTTTAAATGTCTCGGTCTCCGAAAGCTCACCGTCCCTGATAAGCTCTATCCATGGTCTGCCGTTGATGGTGATATTGCCGCTGAACATCTTCTTAGGATAGAACGACGGCTCGTTGTGACCTTTCATTTTTGTGGGTCTGAGTCGGAATTCCAGCGTTGCGACCGCAAAGCCGTTGTAGGTATACGCAAGCACTCCATGCTCGTGCCACACATAGTTGGTGCGCACAGGCAGAGCCGCATTAAGGCTCTCGCTAAGTCCTGCGACCTCGCCGAAAACGTACTTTTCAGGCTCTCCGAAGATCTCTTTCAGCGTATCGATATGACACGGGATCTCGATAGCCCTGTCGCCTATCACCAGAAATTGCTTTAATAACTCGATATCCATATTTCTTTATATACCCGTTTCGGGGGCAGAAATATTCCGCTCCCGAATGGTTATTCTTATGCAAAAATTACGCCGTCGTTGCCTGCAACAGTTTCACCGATGATGTACGCCTGCTCGCCGTTTGCCTGCAGTATCTCAACTGTCTTTTCAGCGTCAGCCTTGTCAACGATGAGCATCATACCGATACCCATGTTGAAGGTGTTGTACATATCGTGCTCGGGGATGTTACCCTTATCCTGCATCAGCTTAAAGATAGCAGGCACCTCGTAGCTTGCCTTGTTGATCTTGGCGGAAACGCCCTCGGGCAGTACACGGGGGATATTCTCATAGAAGCCGCCGCCTGTGATGTGGGAGATGCCCTTTACCGTCACCTTGCTGATAACGTCCAGCACAGGCTTTACATAAATTCTTGTGGGAGTCAGCAGAGCCTCGCCGAGGGTCTTGCCAAGCTCGGGGTAGAATACCTTGAGGTTCTCCTCATTTACGTCGAACACCTTTCTCACGAGCGAGAAGCCGTTGGAGTGTACGCCGCTGGAAGCGATGCCGATGATAGCGTCGCCTGCCTTGATAGCGGAGGGGTCAAGTATCTTGCTCTTGTCCACGATACCTGTGGAGTAGCCTGCAATGTCGTAGTCGTCATCGGGCATCATGCCGGGATGCTCGGCGGTCTCGCCGCCTACCAGTGCGCAGCCGCTCATAACACAGCCGTCAGCCACGCCCTTAACTATCTCAGCGACCTTTTCGGGAACGTTCTTGCCGATAGCGATGTAGTCGAGGAAGAACAGAGGCTTTGCGCCGCAGCAGATGATGTCGTTGACGCACATTGCAACCGCGTCGATGCCGATGGTGTCATGCTTGTCCATGAGCATTGCGATCTTGAGCTTTGTGCCTACGCCGTCTGTGCCGCTTACCAGTACAGGCTCCTTGATGTCTGTCAGATCAGGCTGGAACAGACCGCCGAAGCCGCCGATGCCGCTGATGCAGCCGGGTATCCTTGTGCGCTCAACGTCGCCCTTCATCAGGCGAACGCCCTCATAGCCTGCTGTTACGTCAACGCCTGCTGCCTTGTAGCTTTCGCTGTAACTGTTGTTCATAGTAGTTTCTCCTTTTTATGTCATGGTTGGTTTATCGTAGGGACACAGTGCGCTGTGTCCGAAAGGTTAATTGCATTTTGGTTCGTGGTCACAGCATAAATAAATAGTATGCGCGCGACCGCACAACGGTCACAGCACGCTGTGACCCTACATTCGCCGCACAACATTATATCATGGTCATCTGCATATAGTCATGGCTCTCGCCTGTCCAGCAGTAGGTGCAAAGCTTGCACTCGGGCAGACCGACCGCCTTTACCGTACCCTCAAGGCTCTGGAATTCGAGCGAGGTAAGCTTCAGCCTGCGGCATATCTCGTCGCGCAGATACTGTCCGCGCTCGGTGTTGGAGTCGCTGTATTCCCTGATGTACTTCACGCCCTCAGCGCCCTCGCGCTCGTTGATTATCTGGCGCGCGATAAGCTCCAGCTCGGAGTTGCTTCGCGAGAAGTTAAGATACTTGCAGCCGAACATGATAGGCGGACACGCGGAGCGCATATGCACTTCCTTTGCGCCGTTCTCATAGAGGAACTCCACCGTTTCGCGCATCTGTGTGCCGCGCACGATGCTGTCGTCAACGAACAGCAGGCGCTTGCCCTCGATAAGCTCGTGGATGGGGATGAGCTTCATCTTTGCCACCATGTTGCGCATACTCTGATTCTGCGGCATGAAGCTTCTCGGCCATGTGGGAGTGTACTTGATGAACGGGCGCGCAAACGGGATGCCGCTGCGGTTTGCATAGCCGATGGCATGGGGAACGCCCGAATCGGGTACGCCGCAAACATAGTCAACATCGGGAAGCTTGCCGTTCTTTATGTCTGTTTCAGCCATTATCTCGCCGTTGCGCGTGCGCATCGTTTCGACGGTCACGCCCTCGTAAACGGCGGTGGGATAGCCGTAGTATGTCCACATGAAGCTGCACATCTGCATCTCGTCGTAGCCCTCAGCGAGAGTTTCACAGCCGTCTGCGGTTATCTTGACTATCTCGCCCGGGCGAAGCTCCTTGTAGGTGGAGTAGCCAAGCTTCTGGAAAGCGAAATGCTCCAGCGAGAAGCAGAAGCCGTCGCTGCGCCTGCCGATGATGATGGGCAGTCTGCCCAGCCTGTCGCGCGCACAGATGATGCCGTCCTCAGTCATGATGGCAAGGTTCAGTGTACCCTCTATCTTGCGCTGCGCGTAGCGTATGCCATCCACGAAATTCTCCTTGTGCGCTATCAGCACGGATACCAGCGCGTTTGAGTTTATCGCGCCGCTGGACAGCGTTTCAAAGCTGGAATAATCCATCTGCAGCAGACCGTTGAACAGCTCGTCCGCGTTTGAGATGATGCCTACGTTAGCCACGGCGTACTTGCCGAGCTTAGAGCGCACGATGATAGGCTGAGGGTGCGTGTCGCTGATGCAGCCGATGCACAGCTTGCCGCGCATACCGACAGCGTCCTCCTCGAACTTTGTTCTGAACGGCGAGTTCTCAATGCTGTGGATGGCTCTCTGAAAGCCCTTGTCGGGTGAATATGCGGCCATACCGCCGCGCTTTGTTCCAAGGTGGGAGTGATAATCTGTTCCGAAGAAAACGTCGTTGATGCAATCGTTTTTGGAAGCTACTCCGAAAAATCCGCCCATGTTAACTCCTTACTTTTTGTGTATCTTTATTGCCTCATCTTACAGGCTGGTGAGAAAGCGCCATATACAATGAAGCGGCGACTCGGCTAGGCTTTGTGCCTGCCGCAGTGTAGCGCAGCATGGATGCTGCGAAGTCGTCGCCAAAAGTCGGCACGGATGCCGACAGCCTAGCGACGAACAGGTGAACGCAGTAGATGGTGCTTTATCGACAGCCTGAGCATTTATATCTCC
>SVMQ01000099.1 GCA_015067375.1 Oscillospiraceae bacterium
GCTGCACCTGAGGGGCTTTCTGCACTTATGCAGGCACATCTTGATATTGAGATATACTGTGGTCACTTGGACGAAGGTCTTAACGAGAACAAATACATCGTTCCGGGCCTTGGAGATGCAGGGGACAGAATTTTCGGTACTATGTAAATAATATTTTTTGAAATGAGGATTTAATATGTCATCTAGTGTAATTGTCGGAACCCAGTGGGGCGACGAGGGTAAGGGAAAAGTTATTGATATCATGGCTGCACAGGCTGAGGTCGTTGTTCGTTCAAGCGGCGGTAACAATGCAGGTCACACTGTAGTTCATGGCGACGAGGTGTACAAGCTGCAGCTTCTGCCATCGGGTATCTTCTATCCTGATACGCTCTGTCTGCTTGGCAGCGGTGTTGTCATCAATCCGCAGGGACTTCTTGGCGAGATCAACGGAATGAAAGAGCGTGGGATTACCTGCGATAATCTTCGCATCGATGCAAGAGCTGATGTTATAATGCCGTGGCACCTTAAGCTCGACCGCCTTTCTGAGGATTTCAAGGCGAAGCAGACAGGTGTAAATGTAGGTACGACAGGTAAGGGTATAGGCCCTTGTTACGCTGATAAGGCTGATCGTATCGGTCTGCGTATCTATGACCTTTGCCACCCTGAGCTGCTTAAGACCAAGATAATGCAGACAGGAGAGCTGAAGAACCTTGTTATTGAAAAGGTATACGGCGGTGAGCCTTGCGACCTCGATGCAGTTTATGAGGAGTACAAGGCATACGGCGAGCAGCTCAAGCAGTACATGGCTGACGCTTCTGTAATTACATTCGACGCTTACAAGGCCGGTAAGAAGATACTGTTTGAGGGCGCTCAGGCTACTCTGCTTGATATCGACTTCGGCACCTATCCCTTTGTTACATCGTCCCACCCAATTGCAGGCGGCGCTTGCGTAGGTACAGGCGTAGGTCCCAAGCTTATCGATGAGGTCATCGGTGTTGCAAAGAGCTATACGACACGCGTAGGTAATGGTCCGTTCCCTACAGAGCTTTTCGACGAGCTGGGCGATCTTATTCGCGAGCGCGGTCATGAGTTCGGTACAGTAACAGGCAGACCCAGACGCTGCGGCTGGTTTGATGCTGTCATCATGCGTCATGCAGTTCGTACTAACGGTCTGACTTCACTTGCTATCAACAAGTTCGATACACTCGCTGGTATAGAGAAGCTTAAGGTATGCGTGGCTTATAAGACTGCTGACGGACATGAGATTAAGGATTTCCCTGTAACACTGGAGGAACTTGACAAGTGCCAGCCTGTATATGAGGAGATCGACGGTTTTGACGGTGATCTGAGCGGCTGCCGCAAGTTTGAGGAGCTTCCCGAGAAGTGCCAGAAGTACGTTCTGCGCCTCGAAGAGCTGTGCGGATGCCACATCGGTATACTCGGTGTAGGTCCTGCCAGGGATCAGGTGATCTTCCGCTGATGAAGATACTTTTTATCGGCGACGTAGTAGGAAAGCGCGGATGTGAGGCGCTTCAGAAAGAATTGACCTCGCTAAAGCGCGACAGCGGCGCTGATGTAGTTATAGTTAACGGTGAAAATTCCGCGGAGGGCAACGGTATCACCGCCCACTCCGCAGGAATGATCTTTGATGCTGGAGCTGATGTTATCACGACAGGAAATCACTGTTTTCGTCAGAAAGGCATCGAGGAGGAGCTTGAGCGTAATGACCGCATCATACGTCCTGCCAATTATGACGAAGATGTATTTGGCAGGGGAGTGTGTACGCTCGATTGTGGGGCATACAGCATTGCGGTCATAAATCTGCTTGGCACGACGTATATGCAGCCACTCGAAAATCCGTTCAAGTGCGCTGACAGACTGCTTGAAAAGCTTGATTCGCGTATTGTTATCGTGGATTTCCATGCGGAGGCTACGTCCGAGAAGCGCGCAATGGGTTATTACCTCAGCGGTCGTACTTCGGCAGTGTTAGGTACGCATACTCATGTCACCACTGCTGATGAGCAGATAATTGACGGCACGGGTTATATAACTGATGTCGGCATGACAGGGCCGAAGGAATCTGTCCTCGGCGTAGATAAAGATATAATAATCGAACGTTTTCTGACATATTATCCCAAGCGGCACATTTTTGCAGGCGGCGATATCGAGATCAACGGGGTTTGCTTGGATATCGACGTTAAAAGCGGAAAGTGTACAAAAATAGAAAGGGTACGCAGACTCGTTCAGGTGTAGAGCGGAAAATCCGCATAAGGACAAAAGGAAGGCTTCCCCATACAGGTCATTATGTCAATTTGGGGAAAGGTGAATATTATGGAAATAGTAAAAGTATCGGCTAATTCTGTTCCGAAATCGGTGGCTGGTGCAATAGCAGGTGTAGTGCGTGAGCAGGACGAGGTCGAGGTGCAGGCAGTCGGTGCGGGTGCTGCAAATCAGGCAGTCAAGTCCATTGCGATAGCGAGAGGCTATATGGCGCTCTCGGGTGTTGACCTTATCTGTATACCTGCATTTGCAAATGTTCTGATAAACGGCGAGGAGCGCACGGCGATGAAGTTCATCGTGCAGCCACGCTGATAGGGCAGACGAGTTTTACAGCGGACGATACATTCGTCCGTTTTTTATTTCCCGAAAGAGGTCTGGTATGAATTGTATTACTATTGAACAGCTTAATAAATGTGCGGCTGACCCTAAGGCAATGGTGTCGGCTGGCGAGGAAGCCTATGCAAGGGAGCTTGAAGCGGCTGCCGAAAAGATCTTCAGTGAGCGTGAGCAGCGTCCTGTTGTTCTTGTTTCAGGTCCAAGCGGCTCGGGCAAGACCACTTCAGCAAACAGGATAGCACGTTTGTTAAAGGATATGGGATGCGGTGCGCACAGCATCTCGATGGATAATTATTTTAAAACGCTCACGCCTGAGGAGAATGCGCTTGCTGAGCGCGGCGAGTTTGATTTTGAGTCGCCTATGCGCCTTGATTGCGACCTTTTCAGGGAGCATCTTGAGAAGCTTTCACGCTGCGAGGAGATCGACATTCCGACCTTTGATTTCGCCATTCAGCAGAGCAAGCCCGGAATGAAGCTCAAAATAAACCGCGGCGACATTGTTATCCTGGAGGGCATCCATGCGCTCAATCCTCTTGTTACAGGTGACAGCGAGAGCTACACGAATTGCGTTTATGTCAGTGTGCGAACAAGAATCGAGGCAGCAAACGGCGATCTTCTGCATCCCTCTAAGATACGTCTGATGCGCAGGCTTATCCGCGACAAGCTGTATCGTGGACGCACTCTTGCTGAAACGTTCGAGTTCTTTCGTTCAGTTGAGCGTGGAGAAAATATGTACATTATGCCGTTCAAGTACCGTGCTGATTTCGACATCGACACGTTCATTCCCTATGAGCCGCTTATCTATCGTGATATCCTGCTAGATGATCTTGCAAAAGCGGCACTGGAATACGAGAATTACTCTGACTATGCAGATATCGAGCGCTTTTTAAAGGAGCTTTCAGCGGTAGACCGTTCACTCATTCCCGAAAATTCTCTGATAAGGGAGTTTGTAGGCTGATATTCATGTAAAAGGAGCATTGCAATGGTATTCACCGCAAAGATAGAGCAGACTTTTGCTTATCCGAAACGCATGAAGTACATATCCTCGACAGATTCTTTCATCGAAAAGGATTGTGACAGCCTGTCCTATGTACGCAATGTACGTCAGCCTTATGGCTGGCTGGTGGAGTCTGGCACACCGCCCTGCGACCATCTTGATGTAATTATCATGACTGACAGGGAATTCGAGCTTGGCGATACGGTGAGTGTCAAAATAATCGGCGTATTCTGCCGCAACGATGGCGACCACAAGCTTGTAGCGGTGCTTCCTGACCGCGATATCGAGGATTTTTCACAGCTTTCCGACACTGAAAAAGAGGATATGCACCGCCTTTATCCGCGCGAGGACAAGGGTGAGGGTTGGTTTGGCAGGGAAAGGGCAGAGGAGATAATAAACGCGTTTTTTACGGCTCCTAAGCGCAAGACGATAATCACTGTACAGCATACCGAGTCTGAGCATCACACCAACGGAATGATTGGCGCATGGGGCGACTGGGAGCTTACCGCGAGAGGACGTAAACAGGCTTTTGAGATAGGAAAGTGGCTGCTCTACGAGGACTGTGACAAGTGCTTCAATATGTATGTTTCCGACCTCAAACGCGCCATGCAGACCGCCGAGGAGATAAACAAGACCCTTCTGATAACGCCTAATGTGACGGACATCATCCGTGAAGTAAACGCTGGTCAGGGCAACGGCAAGCCACGCGAATGGTACGACGCCAACAAGCTGCCTCGCAGCGACGGTTACGACCCTGATTACAAGCCGTTTCCCGATGCCGAATCTGACCGCGAACTGTGGGATAGATTATACCCGTTCTACCGCGAGATAGTCGGGAATGATATGCAGCGTATACTTATCGTGTCGCATGGAACTACCCTGAGCTTTCTGCAGTCGATGCTGCTCGGCTATGATTTCGAGGATATCGCCGGATTCCGCTTCAATGGAGTGGGTGGCTCGGTCAGCAAGTTTGTGATAGAGCCATCAGGCAAGGTGGTGGCGCGGTATATTAATCAGAGAGTGTGTTGATATGGTAAAGCTTGAAAAGATCACTAAAGATAACTTGGAGCAGGTTTTGGCTTTGGATATTCTGGAAGAGCAACGGAATTATGTTTCATCAACCGCACACTCGTTAGCACAAGCGTGGGTATATAAAGATACAGCTTTTCCTTTTGCTGTATATTCGGATGGATCGCTTGTCGGTTTTGTGATGCTCGGTTATTATGAACAAAAGAAGCAATATACTTTGTGGAAGCTTTTGATAGATAAACAATATCAGAACAAAGGCTACGGCAGGGCAGCGCTAAAGCTTGCGATCGAATACCTAAAAGATAGATTTCATGTTACTGAGGTATTTACTGGCGTTGCATTCGGGAATGATGTTGCAAAGCATCTGTATCAGTCTGTCGGCTTCGTTGAAACTGGGGATGTTGATGATTTTCAGTTAGAAATGAAATTATGTATAGACGGATAAGTTGTATGTACTACCTTGCAGTCATGAATAATCTGAATAAATAGTAGGGGCGGCAATTTGCCGCCCTTTACTTATATGATGATCGAAAAATATGCTTACTGATCAAGCCTAAAATGCACTGGTATACCATTCCTGTACTCGATGACAGGCTCTCCCTGAATGAGTGGTAGGAAGTAGTTGAGCGCGTCGATAGTTACGTTGTTGCCCTCGGGGTTTATCCATTCGCGCGGGAATTTCTTTTCCTGATTTGCTATCTTGGAGATGTCTGCTGTCACTACCTCGCATCGGTAGGGGTTGTTGCTGATACGCTTGAAGCACATCATCACGCCGCTCTCACCGCGCTCGATAGCTGCTGCAACTGCCTCTCTGCCGATGCGCTCAGCCTCGGTTATGTCGGTAAGGGAAGCAATGTGCGAGCTGCAGCGCTGCATAACATTAAGCTCGATGGAGCGCACCTTGCATCCGATATGTGCGGAAACGAACTTTTCAAGCTGCTTGCCGATGCCACCGAGCACAGCATGGCCGAATGCGTCAACAGCCGCACTGCTTTCGCTCTCGTATGCAAATTGTATGCCCTCGGATACTGCAACGATGACAGCCTTGTAGCGCAGCTGTGCCTGCTTGATATCAGCAAGGAATTTGTCAGCGGAGAACTCGCCCTCGGGCAGATATATCATGTGAGGAGCAGGCTCGCCGTTTGCTCTAAGTACGCAGGATGAAGCTGCAAGCCAGCCAGCGTCACGACCCATTATCTCAACGATGGTAACAGAGGGTATGGAGTACACGCGGCTGTCGCGGATTATCTCCTGCAGCGAGGTCGCAACGTACTTCGCTGCTGAGCCAAAACCGGGGGTGTGGTCAGTTTCAGTCACGTCGTTGTCGATAGTCTTGGGTACGCCGATGACCTTGATGTCGATGCCCTGTGCCATGAAATAGCGGTTGAGCTTCATAACGGTGTCCATCGAGTCGTTACCGCCAATGTAGAAAAATGCCTTGATATTGTGGCGGTTGAAAGTGTCGAGTATTTTGATGTAGCTCTCCTCGTCCTCCTCGTAGTCCTTAAGCTTGAAGCGGCAGGAACCGAGGATGGTGGAGGGAGTTTTCATCAGCAGCTCCTTATCGTGTTCATCCATCAGAATGTTGCGCAGATTGAGCAGCTTGTCGTTGAGGATGCCCTCGATACCGTTTTCAGCACCGTATATCTCGTCGATATCGGGGCAGGCTTCGGCGCCGTTGAATACTCCTGTAAGTGAAGCGTTGATGGCAGCGGTGGGGCCGCCTGATTGTGCTACTGCTATATTGAACATGGTGTACCTCCTGTTGTCGTCTTTTGTTCTTTATTCGATTATTCCTCCGCCGAGGACTATATCTCCGTCATAGAAAACTGCCGACTGCCCTGTGGATGCCTTGGGCTGCGGCTCGTTGAATTCAACTCTTACGCGTTGGTTGGTTAGCGGCGTGATGATACAAGGCTGCTCCTTGCCTGTGTACCGCGTCTTTGCATTGCAGGCGAGGGGAGAGGTAAGCTCGTCGAAAGCGATGAAATTGACATCGCGCACTGTAAGCGTGCGGCATAAGAGCTGCTCCTTATCTCCGAGGATAACGGTGTTGGACGGCGCATCCTTGCCAACTACGAACATCGGTTTGCCGAAAGAGAGTCCAAGCCCTTTGCGCTGACCTATGGTGTAGTGGATGATACCGCGATGCTGTCCGAGTATGCTTCCGTCGGTATCGACAAAGCAGCCCGTTTCTGGAGTTGCACCTGTAAATTTTTCTATAAAGCCTGCATAATCCCCATCGGGAATGAAGCAGATATCCTGACTATCCTGCTTTTCGGCGTTGACAAGACCATGTGATAATGCTACTTCGCGCACCATCGACTTATCCATTTCTCCAAGCGGAAACACTATGCGCTTAAGCTGCTCCTGCGTGAGGTTATACAGCACATAGGACTGGTCTTTGGGATTTGCCTGACCGTTCACTGTCGCCTTTTTCAGCAGATAGCGTCCGCGCTGCTCGTCATACTGGACGCGCGCGTAGTGACCCGTCGCAAAGCAGTCACAGCCAAGCTTCACAGCTTCATCCAGCAGTGCGCCGAATTTGATGTACTTGTTACATTGTATACAAGGATTAGGCGTGCCTCCGCTGAGGTAGGTGTCTGCAAAGTCCTGCATAACGTGCTGCCTGAAACCGCTCTGCATGGGGAATACATGATGCTCCAGACCGAATTTAGCTGCTACGGCTTTCGCGTCCTCGATGTCCTTGTCAGAACATTTTCCGCAGATCACATCCTTGTCAAACAGCTTCAACGTGCCGCCTATAACGTCATATTCATCTTTTAACAGCGCAAGGGCGGCAGAGCTGTCAACTCCGCCGCTCATGGCTAACATAAGCTTTTTTTTCATGGTTTAATCGCCAAAGGAGATGCCGATGTCCTTGGCAGTGATAACAAGCTTGCTGTCTACGGGTACGAACTTTGTTTTCATAGCAAC
>SVMQ01000100.1 GCA_015067375.1 Oscillospiraceae bacterium
CGAGGGCGCAAAGGTAGCTGAGCTTCAGGGCATCAGCGGTGCTTCTGCTGCTATCGACAGAGGCACAGGCTTCCACAATATCGCAGACAAAAAGCTGGATGTAGTAGCAAGTCAGCCTGCTGATTTCGACCGCACAAAGGGTATGACCGTTATGGAGAATATGCTTCAGGGTAACGGCGATATAAAGGCTGTATTCGCGGCAAATGACGAGATGGCACTCGGTGCAATGGAAGCTATCGCGGCAGCACGCAAGGATGTGCTGGTGGTAGGCTTTGATGCAACAGATGACGCTATTTCGTCTATCAAGGACGGCAGAATGGGCGCTACTATCGCACAGCAGCCCGAACTTATCGGTGCAACGGCAGTTGAAACAGCTGTCAAGCTGATGAACGGCGAGGAAGTTCCAAAGTCTATCCCTGTTGAGGTAACGCTTGTTACTAAGGCAAACGCAGGATAAATGTTACGAATGTCCTGCTCTGCGTTTGCAGGGCAGGGCTTTCAGATATCGGAGGCTAAAATGAAAGTACTTACGATCGGCTCTATGAATATAGACCATGTATACAGCGTTGACCATATCGTCCAACCGGGCGAAACGCTGACCACAGGAGGAATGAACATCTTCCTTGGAGGCAAGGGCATCAACCAGTCTATGGCACTCGCAAAGGCAGGGGCGCAGGTCTACCACAGCGGCATGATAGGCGAGGACGGAACGATGTTCCTTGATGCCTGCAAAGAATATGGCGTAAACAGCGACTACATCCGCACCATCGACGAAAAGACGGGACACACTATCATTCAGGTGGATAAGAACGCACAGAACTGCATACTGCTATACGGTGGTGCTAACAGATGTCTGACAGAGGAGTTCGTGGATGATGTGCTGAGCCACTTTGAAAAGGATGATATCCTGCTTCTCCAGAACGAGGTAAATCTCCTTCCGTACATCATAGACAAAGCGTATGCAAAGGGAATGCAGATCGCTCTTAACCCATCGCCGTTTGACGATAAGCTTAATGAGTGCGACCTCAGCAAGATAAGCATCTTCCTGCTTAACGAGATAGAGGGCGGACAGATAACAGGCGAGAGCGAGCCATCCGCTATACTTGACAAGCTTCAGCAGATGTATCCCGATGCAAGGATAGTGCTTACACTCGGCAAGGACGGCGCGGTCTATGCACACAAAAACGAGCGATACGAACAGCCGATATTCAAAGTTGAAGCAGTGGATACGACTGCGGCGGGCGATACCTTTACAGGATATTTTCTTGCAGGACTCATCGACGGAATGGCGGTGCCTGATATACTCCGCATGAGTGCAAAGGCTTCGTCGATAGCTGTCACAAGGCACGGCGCGGTACAATCTATACCGTATCGTAATGAGGTTGAAGAAGCATTGAAATAATATGAGAATGAGTCTGATATTTTATCGGGCTCATTCTTTTGTCTTGATCACTCAATTTGTTTCATAAACAACGTTCATACCCATCTAGTCAAAACCCGCGATATTTGTTCGTATTTTCGTGCAAATTCGACAAAATGTGGTGAATCACCAATAGTGGTACCGTGGAAACATTATACGCATCGGATTGAATACTGATATAGAACATCCTACATGAAAAACGGGAACAGATATAAGTGATCTGCTCCCGTTTTTGGCTTTTAATGTATTGATCAGATCTGGTCAAGAATGAATGGATCCTTTATCTTCTTGTCATCTGCGAATAAAAGCACCTTTGTGATTATCTCAGCGGTCTTTGGATCGTCGTCCGCAAAGGGCAGGAACAGACGTCCTCTGTGCTGTGAGTGTACAGGAAGCACCGCTATCATTGCGCCGCCCTTCTTGTGGATGACGCCGCTTCCGAGATGAACGGTGTAGCTTGCGCGGCTTCCCTCGATATGCGCGTGAGAGCCCTCGATGCGGACGTTTTTGAGCTTGAACAGCGGCAGTGTGAACTCAAGCAGTGCCGCGCGCATTTCGATAGTGGAGTGGGAAGTTTCAGGGTCAACACCGCCTGCGTGGGCAACGCTTACGGCAAGGTCAACATCGCGCATTACCTCGGAGAATATCACGTCAGGCACCTTGCTGATGTCCAGTGGCTTGCCGTTTCTGCGGTCGAAGAACTCCACCCATTCAAGGGTCGGAGCCTCAATATCCGCTGGAGAGAACCAGTCCGCCATTGCATACATGGACGCGACGATATCCTCCTTGTAGAATACCTTCTGCATTCCGTTTTCCACATCGGCTATCCAGCGGCGGGTCTTAAGGCATGCCGCCGCTTTCTTCGGCTGTATCTGATTGCCCGAGTATCGCATACTGCGCGGCATGAGAGCCTCCTCCTCGGTCTTTACATACAGCTCTCTGAAAACCTGCTTGAACGGCTGTACTATGCCGTTTGAGAATATATATCGCTGATATTCAGACCAATTTCCCGCTGCATAGATATGATAGGGGTGCGCCACTGTAAGCGCGTCCTCCGCGGAGAGCTTTACACTTCCGCCGTCGCAGGAGATAAGCTCCATTCCCTTCAGGAAGCCGATATTATCTCCCGACTTGAATACCAGCTTATCCAGCAGTGCGGCGACTACGGGGCTTTCGGCAAGCAGTGAAAGCTCCTCGGCGGAAAACTCCGTGCAGTCCTCCATAGCCTGCTCCAGCATCGTTCTGGTGCGGCGATATTGCTCGGTGAGCTGTTTTTTCATGGTCGTCAGCCTCAGAACATATTCGTTCTTTTTAAGCTTTGCGGGAACGGATTTCAGTGCCTTTCCGTCCTTTGTGCAGACTATCTCGGTCTTGCCATACTCATCCACAGTGAGCTTTAATGTAACTCCCTCAACGGAATGCTCCTCAAAAAGCTCGGCATTGTCCTCTGTAATCTTGCCCTCCATACGGAGCGTCAGACGCATGGTGTCGGTATATCCTGCATTGAGTGCGAGGTTATCAAGAGCCGTCTCAAACGCTATTCTTTCGCTCTGGATGCGCTGTGCGCCGAATTTCTTGCTCTCTTTAAGGAATTTCTGCAGGAACAGATATCTTTCCCTCAGCTCCTTGTCGTCATTCAGCGGAATGAGCGCGTAAGCCATCAGCAGGTCTTTGTTGCGCTTGTCGGATATCTGCGCTTCTGTTTCGGCTGAGTTGAGTTTTCCAAGCACCGCGTCAGCGTATTTTCTTGCGCGTGAGTGCTTCGTGCCGTCCGAGATGTATTTTGCGGCGTTGTAGATGAGGTCAAACCGCTTCTCGCCCATAGCCTCGTACGCGCTTCTGAACCACTTTATATCGAACGCGCCGCGGTAAAGCTGTCCGGGGGAGAGGGGAGTATATTTCGCTATCATAGCGGCGCGGCGGTCGTCGAATTGCTCATTCATGTGCGCCATGAAGTAGTAGCAGGTGGACTGGAAGCCCTCCCAGCCGAGAAGCTCCTCCGCAAGCGGAAGCCATTCTGGGGAGTAGAGAGCCGCCTCGACAAGTCGCTTTTCGGATATGTCAGAGGCCTTCATCAGTGCGGAAAGCTCCTCTGCGGTGTCTGTGTTGAAAGGAATACACACCGCCAGCAGCATGGAAAGACAGCTTCGCTTGGTCAGAGCCTTATCTCCGTAGAAATATGTTGAACGGTCGAGGGTGTCCTTGCCCAGTGCGGCGAGTATTCTGGTGAAATATTCCGCGCCGTAGATTCGCTCTATCTTAGGAATGACATCAGAATACATTGTAGGCGTATCACCGCGGTTAAGCTCAACGGAAAGCACCTCGCCCACCACTGTCTCGTACATATCCGAAACAAGGTCGCAGAAACGCTTGTATTCCTCGTCATAGTTTTCGGGGCTTCCCACCAGCTTTTTCAGCTTGTCAGCACCGTTGATCCTGCGGTATCCGTGGCTTCTGCGGTTTGATACATCCCTGTCGCTGTCACGCACTGCAGTTATCAGGAGAGATAACTGACTAAGTGAATATTCAAGCATATCCTCCTGAAACAGAGTATGCAGCAGCGTTTTTCTGGATATAAGTCCTCTGTGCGCCGCAACAAGATATGCGCAGGGGTCGGCGCGCATGAAACGGTAGGGGCGCTCGCCAAACCCGCCGACATAATAGGAATAATGCCGCTGGTCTTTGGTTATGTTGCGGTAGGTCTTTTCTCCTGCTGCAACGATAAGCGGAAACAGCTTGTCGAAATGCTCGTTGTTTGCGAGCCTTTCAAGAGACAGCAGGCATCCTATCTTTTCATTCTGATTTATCATCAATGGGGAGGGTGTATAGGAGAATGTGCCCCTTGTGACCCTTGCAGGCTGTATCATAAAATCGCTGTCGGGGAGGCATTTCAGATACCACAGGTATATGGTGCCGCTGAGATATGGCGCGTCCTCCTGCCTGCTGTATCTACGCAGAAAATATCCCATAATACTTTCACACTGACCTCTGTGTTTAAGCAGTACAGTGCTCTCAAATCCGTCACCGAATATTTCTGCAACATACTTGTCCCAGGGCAGCTTCTGGTCGTTGAAGGGACTTGTTGACATAAGGATGTGTATTCTCCTTATATCCTCGGGCGTAAGGGCGTTTTCTCCGTACCAGTCCTCCCACAGTGAAAGGAACGGAATACGGTATTTCGTCCTGCCGTCCTCGTCGATGTATTTCTCGCTGAAATGCCCATCGTTTCCGAGGAGCGCAGGCTCGCCGTTCATGTCTGTAAATTCCTTGTCAGCATTCTTTTCTATCAGTTCGTCAAGCGATCTCAGGTGTTCAACAGCCTTTGTACAGCTGCTCTCCTTTGAAGAAAGCGCCTTTTTCGCATTGCCGATAAGGCTGTCGAGGAAAGAGCCTTTTCCCATAAGCAGCGTCCCCAGCTTTGACTCAGGAAAATAGCGCAGGAATACCTCCAGACACTGCTTTGTAAATTCCACATCCTCTGCGGGCGCGATATATCTGTCCTCGTCAGTGAAAAGAGCCTGTCTCTGCTCGGTCTTTTCCTCTTTGCCGAGTATTCCCTCAAGCAGTATCCGTTCCTTTGCGGTGGGGGAGGGCATATTCTCCGCGAGGCTGCGGCAGTCATTAAACAGCTTTTGTCTGCCATTGTCCTTTTGCAGCGTCATCACGATATCGAGGGCGGCGGTGCGCTTTTCCTCCTTTTTATCGGAGAGAAGCCTCTGCACCGAGCCTAAAAGAGCCTCATCGCTCTGCTTGTACAGCAGCTCCAGCAGATTTGCGCGTATCGCGGCGGATTTGTATTTCAGCATATCCTCCATCTGGAGATAGTTTTCTTTCTCAAGCTGTACTGACCTGATAAGTAACGCTGCGGCGTCTGCGGTATCTGTTTCCCTGTCCGCAAGCGACTGCGTGAGTATACGTCGCTGATGAGCATTCTGCGGCGCCTTCAGCAGCATATTCAATACTTTTTCTCTGTCGCCGTAAAAAGCACTGTCGATCTCCTTGATGAGAGTGCAGCAGAAATCAAGCTTCTCCTCGTCGTTAAGCACCTTTGCAAGCAGAGCCATTCGCGTGATGACGTGGGATTTATTAAGCTCCGCAGTGTGCCAGGGGAAGATACAGGGCGAAAACTCCAGCTTCTTTTTGGGGATGCTGTCGTAAAGCGATTTCATCATGTCGTAGTATTCACAGATATCATCACCCTCGGAGAAATACAGGCGTTTCGTCTGCTCGTAATTGTCGCTGCGGATGATGCGGTCAGTTTCGGGCATAAACAAGGGGAGATATACCGCGGTGATGTCAAGCTCCTGCAGATGAGCTTTAAGCACGCGCTTTGCATTTATGTTCATAAGCGTCTTATGCTCGGTAGAGCGCAGATAATAACCCGCCGCAAGTATCTGATGCCTGCTGCCGCTTTCGGATATCTTATTAATATACTCTGAGGACTTTGCAAGCTCTCTTGCGCCGACTGCCCACAGACCTATGTAAATCTTCATGCAGTCGTCGGAGAAGATGTATTCCTCCGCCTTTGCGCTGTCGGAGAGGCACTCCGAGATAAGCGTCATTGTCTTGCCGCTGATTCGGTCGAGGTCGGCAGTGTCTGGAGTCATAAGTCCCGTCCATGTGCCGACAGCACGTTTTACAGCAGAGAATCTTATAAGGTCGTTTTCAGTGATAACGCGGATTATCTCGGTAAAGCCCTCAACGGTGCCCTCGTCTGCGGATTCGCAGATGATCTGCCGCAGACCCTCCTGCAACCGCGCGGCAAGCAGCAGCTTACCGACAAGCCTGTGCATTTCCGTGTTGCTGCTCAGAAAAATTCCTCTGATGTGTGTGCGGGAAAGAGCGGGAGCGTCCTCGCCCATAAGAATATCGGTGAGAGCCTGCTCCACGGCCTTATTTCCGTTGTCCAGCTCGTAGGCGATGGCGTATTCATTTGCAGCACAGCCGTAATGAGCGCGGCAGGAATAGCTGTATTCCTTGTCGGACATCTTGTTCAGCAAAAGCTCCTCCACCGTATGCTCCATGCACATATAACGGTTGAATGATCGCAGTATCCCCAGCATCTTCTCGATGTAGAGGGAATATGTAGCTGTGCGGTAGCTTCGTCTGTAATAGCTGTCGGACATCTGCCATTTTACGCAGTTATCCACAGCATAGAAGAAATGCTCCCTGAAACAGGGAAGTACCCATTCCTCCACCAGCCACATAAACTCGCCTCTGAACATATCCGAGGGCTTTTTGTACTTTTCGCTCAGCATTCTGATCATATCCATCACGAGCGATGTTTTTTTTCTGCCCCATGGGTCGGTGTAGCGCACATCCTCCAGAATCTTTTTCTGCTCAGGGGACAGCTTCTTTTCAAAGCTTATCTCTTTTTGAGTAAGCTCATCCCTGTACTGGACATACAGCTTTTCCTTCTGCTCATCGGTGAGATGCTCAAAAGCCATGTTACCACATCCTTCCTGCAAGCATGACCAGTCTTATAAAGGTCACGCTGCTGTTTTCGTTCAGTTCAATGCTTCCGTCGAGCTCTGTAAGCTCGTCCTCTCCGAGAAAAACGCGGTAAAGCCCGTCATCAAAGGCGAGTATCGCGTCATCTGTTGCTTTTGCGATGTCTGCAGGCACTCCATCCGACATCCCGAATGCTATCTTTCCGAGCTCGCTCATTGCGGTGATTGCCTCATCAGTTAGCGGAACTGCTTCTGCATTTATCCGACCGTTGTAGGCGATGACGCAGGTGCGCACGCTTTCTGTAATAAGCTCGCGCAGGGTGTGTGGCTTATTTTCGAGGAAAAATGGCATATCGCTTATTCTGTTCCGCTTTTTGCCAAGCTGTTTTACATTTACCGAAATAGTCATGACAGGCTCCTTTACTGTATTACTATGATAAACTACTTCAATTATATCACTGACCAAAACAAATGTCAATCAATATTCTGTATTCAATAAAACGCAGCGATATTTTGAAGTGAACCCCAAAGTTTAGACAGAATTATTAAATAATATGAAAATGAGTTCGGTATTGCACCGGGCTCATTTTTAGTCTAGAAGAAATTCTTTCGTGATTGTAATAATGAATGTATTCATTC
>SVMQ01000101.1 GCA_015067375.1 Oscillospiraceae bacterium
GGCAAAAGACGAGATAGGTCTTGTAAACGGTCTGGCTTGGACTTCCGTGGGCGGCACTATGCTTCCGCTTGAGGTGCTGGTGCTGGATGGCACAGGCAAAACGGAGTTTACGGGCAGTCTCGGCGATGTCATGAAGGAGTCCGCAAAGATCGCTGTAAGCCTTACACGCGCACTTGCCGATAAATACGGCATCGACAAGGAATTCTACAAGAACAAGGATATCCACGTTCACGCTCCCGAGGGCGCTGTACCCAAGGACGGCCCTTCCGCAGGCGTAACTCTGACAACTGCGCTGGTATCCGCACTCAGCGGTATTCCCGTGCGCCGCGATGTCGCTATGACAGGCGAGATAACGCTCCGCGGAAAGGTGCTTGCTATCGGTGGTCTGAAAGAAAAATCCATGGCAGCCTACCGTGCAGGCGTAAAGACCGTGTGCATACCCAAGGAGAATGAGCCTGACATCGACGAGCTGGATGATGTTGTAAAGCAGAATGTACGCTTTGTCGTTGCCGAGGACATCTCCACAGTACTCGAAACTGCTCTCGTCATGCCAAACTGCGCCCCCAAAAAGCGTGGCAGCATGAAGAAAAAATCGATAAAGACCGATCTGACCGAGGAAAAGAAGCTCCCTGTCCTGTCGGCAAACTGATAATACGGGAGGGCGCTGCCCTCCCCTAAATATAGGTGCATTTTATGAACTTCAACAAAGCAGCATTCCACACTTCCTACGGAAGCTTCAAGCAGATACCTGCCTCGACAAAGACCGAGATAGCATTTGCAGGTCGCTCAAACGTCGGCAAATCCTCGCTGATCAACAAGATATTCAACCGCAAATCTCTGGCAAGAGTCAGTGCTGTCCCTGGAAAAACGGCAACGATCAACTTCTATTCGCTGGAAGATGTGTACTTCGTCGATCTTCCCGGATATGGCTATGCAAAGGTGTCAAAGTCCGAAAAGGAGCGCTGGGGCGAGCTTATCGAGGGCTACCTCAACGATGACAGAGATCTTGCACTTGTGTTTCAGCTTGTTGATTTCCGCCATCCGCCTACAAAGGATGACATAATGATGATAAACTTCCTCATTGACAGCGGTATACCATTCGTGGTAGTGCTTACAAAGGCTGATAAGCTTTCAAAGCGTCAGCGCGAGGAGCGAAGAAACGGACTTATGACGGAGCTTCCCTGTGCTGAGGATATCACGATCATCGAGTATTCCGCACAGACAGGCGAAGGCGTCGAGGATGTACGAGCCATCATCGAGGAGCTTGCGGAAAGCGAGGATGAGATCATTCCATCCGAACAGCCTTAAATGCGCACATGAGAAAAATTTCAGCGTTCTGACACACTTAAAAGCTTGACATCAACAGTCGGATAGTATATAATTACTATTGATAAACTCGAAAGGGATGACATTATGACTGAAAAGCAAAGAAGAAAAAGAATGGCTGCTTTCCGCGTTATCGCTCTGATAATTGCTATCATTATGATAATCGGAGTTATTCTGCAGGCGTTTATTTACTGATACTCTAACATATTCTGAAAGGACTTAACTACCAATGGGATTATTTGGCGGAAACTATAACGACTCAGGCTCAGGAGTGGCTAAAAAAGCTCCTGAAAAAAAGATGATCTTCAAATTTTTCGATGCATTCATAAGCAAATTCTGGGTGCTTCTTGAGATAAATTTCATCTACGTCCTCTTCTGCCTGCCGATCGTTACATTCGGCCCTGCAACAGCAGCAATGACCACGCTTATGCGCAATATCTACCTTGAAAAGCCACAGTTCGTATTCCACGATTTCTGGCAGGCATTCAAAAAGCACTTCAGCAGCGCTTTTGTTATCGGACTTATCGATGTCGTTGCTATAGGTCTTGCGATATTCAGCTACTTCTTCTATGTAACAAATCTGCAGTACGACGAGGATTACAAGCTCTTCTTCGCTTTGACGATGGCGGCTGAGGTAATATTCCTGATGATGAACTTCTTCATCTATCCTCAGATCGTTGCGCTCGACCTAAAGCTTACTGCTATACTCAAAAACTCCCTCATTCTCGCATTCGTAAACATCAAGGGCAACCTTATCGCGCTGGTGTTCTTTGTAGGTTATGCAACGCTTCTGCTGTTCTTCAACATTTTTGTGCTGATATTTGCGCCGATCGTTCCGTTTGGCTGGCTGGGTCTGATAAACATCTACTGTGCATACCCTGCTATCCAGAAATTCATCATCAATCCTTTCTACGAGGCAAACGGACAAAAGAACCCTGAGATGCCCGATTACGACAACGAGGATGATGTACTGTTCGAGGACATGGGCGGCAAGGAAGCTCCCATCAAGATGAAGAAAGACAGCAGCAGAGGCGGAAAGGTCATCAAGTAAGGAGGGTGTTTTCATGTACGAATACAAAATAGAAGCCTATAAAGTCAAAGAAGCCACCGAAGAAATGAACAAGCTTGCCGCTGAGGGCTGGAGAGTCATCGCGGTCTCACCTAACGAGGCACTGGGCTTTGGCGTCATCGTCACATACGAAAGACTAAAGCCTTCCGAAGACTGAATACAAAACGCTCCGACCGAGTTTCGATGCTCAGTCGGAGCGTTCTTTTTAACTTTTAAACAGCCTTCCCTGCCATGTATCAAGCTGTGCCATGCGCTTGTCGATACCGCCGAGTACAGATATCTTATCCATGCTCCATAACGGCGCAAGCAGCGTGCTTTTGTCGCCGTCGCCCGTGATACGCTCTATGACAGTTTCGGGTGGAAGCAGTTCCAGCTGTTTTACGACAATGTCGATGTACTGCTCCTTTTCGAGCGGCTGATACTCCCACGAAAGGTACATCTCAGCAAGGCGCGTACCCTTAATAACGTGCATCAGGTGGAGTTTGACGCCGTCGGGGCGTAGCTTTCCAAGCTCCTCAGCGGTTTTCAGCATCATGGGTTCGTCCTCACAAGGCAGACCGTTGATGATATGAACACACATGCGAAGTCCTGCCTGTTTCAGCAGCCTGTAACCTCTCAGAAATTCCTCGAACGTGTGACAACGGTTGATGAGGACGGCGGTGCTGTCGTGTACCGTCTGCAACCCAAGCTCCACAGTCACAGGTACACACAGGGATGCAAGCAGCTCCGCCTTTTCATTATCGATGCAATCGGCTCTCGTGGCGACCGCGATACCGTCAGCGCCTGCGGTTATTGCTTCGTTGAACAGCTTTGCCAGCCGCTCAGAGGTCGCGTAGGTATTTGTATGCGCCTGAAAATATGCGACTACACGCGCATGAGGATACTTGCTGTGGATGCGCTCACGCTCACGCTGAAACTGCTCAGTGACGGAAAGTGCGCTCTCAGCGGTGAAATAGCCGCTGCCGCCGCTGCAATAGATGCAGCCGCCAACTCCCCTGCTGCCGTCGATATTCGGACAGGTGAAGCCTGCGTCTATCGCCGCCTTGTGAACCTTTTCGCCGTAGGTGTGCTTATTATGATAGCTGAGCGTATGGTAGCGCTTGTTATCATCGGAGAAAATGAAGCTCATCGCGTGATATATTCAACAAGCGACGCGGCGAAGTGCTTTACCTCGATGCGGTCGGCTATCTCCCACAGGCGCGAGGTGCAGCACACCACGCCGTCCTTACGGTACAGCAGCGCAAGCTTTTTACGGCGCTCGGGATTATCTATCACCCACACGTCGGGCTGTATATCAGTTCCGTCAAGGTCTGCACAATGGCTGTGCGAAACGATGCCGTACCACTTCGGCGTTGTGTAGCTCTCTGTCGGGAAGCCGCTGAACAGCTCGGAAGCCTTGTCGATGAAAAGACCGAGAGTGCCTGTCGGAACAGGTCGTCCCATACTCTCAGAGATACTTCTGAACATTCCGTAGCACCAGAAATCTGTGCAATACTCGCCCACAAGATCATTTTCGCCCTTTTCGGGAATATACAGCGCGCCCGTCTGCTTTGCTTCGTCGAAACTATGTGTGACAGCAACAGTGCGTCCATTATACTCTATTGCGCTCTCAGTTATCTTCACATCTATCTCAGGATAGATATACAGCTCATAGCTGTTGGTGATATCCGTGCCATCTATCGTCAACGTCATCACTGCGGTCACGGGCTTATCAGCGCTTACGGCAAAGCTTGCGGTAGCGTACTGTGTAAGTCTGCCGCTATTCTTCACAGCTTTGCTACGACCGCTGCACAGAACTTCACCCTCAACAGCGACATTCCAGCTGACGCTCTCAGCAACAAGATCAGGTCTTGTAGAGGACACGAAAATTCCGCAATCTATCTCCTCGTCAGCGGTATAAACGAACTTTTTCAGTGAACCGAGCGCCACTACATCAGAGCAGAAGCTTCTCCACTCCTCGGCGGTCACATGACCCTTATTCTGCAGGAAAGAGTTCAGTATTCCTACCGTGGCAACGCCCTGACCCGGGAAATCCTGCAGGTCAAGCAGCTGGAAGCCCGACATCTGCTCGCTTCGCAGCGCTGTTTCTACATCCTGTCTGTAGCACTGCACAGAAAGCTTGCCCGAAGCATGGAAGAAGTCCTCCCACTTATCGAACAGACCCTTTTCTTCAAGTCCCTTTTTATACGCTGCAAAAGCGTGATGCTTTATCGAGCCGAGATACTTCTCTATCTCGTTGAAATCAGGGTACATCGCAAACTGTCCCACCTCGTGGGAGATAACAGGCACATCAGGCACGAGCGCTCCGCTGTCGTCCGCCTTGACCTTTTTCATCTCGGTGCCATACTGGATAAGTATCTCGCCGCCTGCGCTGCCTATCGCCTGCTCGATATTAATAAGAGGATCGTAGTTATGTACGGAATTAGGCTCATTTGTCTGGATGAAGCCCTGCGGTGCGTCGCACATTGCATAGCTTCCGCGTATCAGTCTGTCGCGGTCAAAGCGCACGCCGCTGAAAAAGTCATCCTCGTCCAGTACACAGGGTACAAACTGATAGTTGTTAGAGCCGCCCACATACATCTTATCGGGGCATACCTCGCGGTAGCCTGCAATAAGCTCGTTGAGGCGCTCCTTGCTGCCCCAAAGCTCATTGCCCATGGACATCATCACAAAAGACGGATGGTGGCTGAATTCGCGCAGGATGCGGAAGCCCTCATCGCGCAGATAGTTATGCTCCTCCCCGAATTCATCGGGGATAGTACCCCAGAAAGGCAGCTCAGGCTGCATATAGATTCCCATGATATCAGCAGCAGTAAAAGCAGCCTCAGGGGGACAGCAGGTATGGAAGCGATAGTGGTTTATACCGTATTCCTTAGCGATACGGAATACCTCTAGCCATGACTCGACATCCATCGGAGCGTAGCCTGTTTTCGGGAAAACAAGTCCGTCATGCTTTCCGCGCAGGAATGTCTGTCTGCCGTTGACCAGCAGCTTTAGTCCGTCAGAGGTCATCTCACGCATACCGAACTGTATAGTCCTGCTGTCAGCACCTATTTCTATCGAAAGCTTCAGCAACGCTGTCGAATACTCATCCCACAGCGGTACATCATCGGGAAGCTGTATCGTACACTCCAGCGGCTTCTCACGGCTGAACTCAGCACTTGTTGCAGCATACTCCCTGTTATCGTCCAATACACGCAGCTGTACCTTGCCGAAATCAGCGCCGACTATCTCTGCACGAACAGCGACCGTCTTATCCCTGACATTCGGGAAAACATATACAGCCTCGGGGTAAGCTTCGTAACACTGAAGCTCCATACGTCCCAGTATGCCATTCCAGTTGGTCTGAGTATCGCGCGAGGTCATGTGTCCGCCGCCCGTCGGATAATCCACATTAGCCACACGCACGACAAGCTCATGCTTTCCTGCCGAAAGCCCGTTGAGTCCGAAGCGATGCGGCGCGCAAAGCGAGTTGCCGAAGCGGCATTCCCTGCCGTCGATGTAGACAGCAGTCATGCGTGTGCGCTCCAGAAACAGCGTGATGTTCTTATCTGCCATCTCGGGAGTTATCTCTATCTCGCGTCTGAACCAAGCGTAGCCCTCAAATTTATGCATATCGGTAAGACAGCCGTACTCTATCTCACTGTTCAATTCGCCCAGACCTGCATTGGATGTGGAATCAGGCAATGTTATGCTGTCGGGATAGCTTTCAGGGGACAGCATACGCTTATCCTTGTCCAGATAAACATCCCATTTTCCGCTAAGATCTAAAGTTATCATAATATCTCCATTCCGACTGAATCGTCTTATTTTTTACCGTTGGGTATCTTGATACCCTTTGAGTCCCAGTATGCCTCCTGAATAACGCGCATTGCAAGATCCTTGTCCTCATCCGAAAGTGTGCCGCCCGCAAACAGCGCGGCTACCTCATTCACAAGCGCGGCGGCTGAGCCTGTTCCCTGCTGAGGTATGTAATTCTCCTCGTCGGAGGTCATGTACTCCAGCGAAACGTTGAAGAACTCAGCAAGCTTTGTCAGCACACGACCGCGCGGATAACGCTCGCCTGCCTCGTAATACTGAATAGACTTACGGGAAACGCCGACCGCCTCGGCAAGATCAGACTGCGAAACAGAATACCGCCGTCGCAGCATCGTAAGCTTTTCGTTGAATTTCATGCACCCTCCTTTATGTCAGTTCCCAAAATGTTAACATACTTATATGATAATATAACGCGCTGAAAAAGTCAAGCGAAAATCTGATTTTTATACACAAAAGCCGCTCCCGAAAAATATCGGAAGCGGCTATGTTAAACGATTATACTAAAATCAGTTCTTGATCTCAGTTCCGGGAGGAAGCATCTCGTATCTTGCAAACTCAGCCGTGAACTCGCCAAGACCCTGTGTTATCTGACGAAGTACGAGCGCAAAGTCTACCATCTCGGACTCGGGTGCTTCAGCTGTAAGCTCGGTCATTCCACCGCCCACGGAGTTCATGCCGAGAACGCTGCCGCGGCGCTTGGAAAGAACGCTCATAACGTCGCCCTGCTTGTCATCGGGAACGAGGATAGTAAGGCTCTGCAGCGGCTCTAACAGATAGGGCTGTGCCTCCTTCATGCAATCCTTGAACGCCATGGAAGCCGCGGTCTTGAACGCCATTTCGGAGCTGTCTACTGCGTGATAGGAGCCGTCGATAAGCGTAGCCTTAAGACGTACAACAGGGAAACCGCCGATAGAGCCATGCTCTGCAGCCTCCTGCAGACCCTTTTCTACTGCGGGATGGAAGTTCTTCGGAACAGAGCCGCCGAAGATCTTCTCCTCAAAGATCAGATCGTCGCCATCATGAGGTGCAAACTCGATCTTAACGTGACCGTACTGACCGTGACCGCCTGACTGCTTCTTGTACTTGCTCTCGATGGTGACGGGCTTGCGAATAGCTTCACGGTAAGCGATCTTGGGTGCTGCAAGAGCAACATCCATACCGAACTTAGCCTTGAGCTTTGCAGCAGCTACATCAAGGTGCTGCTCGCCCAGACCGCCGATGATGCGCTCGTGTGTTTCGTGATTATGTACATACTCGAGGGTCTTATCCTCTTCGAGCAGACGACG
>SVMQ01000102.1 GCA_015067375.1 Oscillospiraceae bacterium
TCGCGGCTTGAGAAATAGCGGCGCATGGAGTTGAGCGATACCTCGCCGTATATCTCAAATTCGCTCTCTGTCAGCATGGTCACGGGCGCTTTTACCTCGTCGCTCTCGTCCCATATCTCACCGACAAGCTCCTCTAAGATATCCTCCATCGTGACTATACCGAGCGTGCCGCCGTGCTGGTCAAGCACTACGCTGATGTGGCACTTCTGCTTTTGCATGGTGCGCAGCACCTCGCTTATCTTGAGCATATGCGGCAGGTATATCGTTTCCTGAAGTATGCTGCGGATGGTGAAGTCGCCGTCGGTCTTTTCGTATGCCTTGAAGAAATCCTTTTCGGTGATGATGCCGATTATGTTGTCGAGGGTCTTTTCGTAGACGGGCATACGCGAGTATTCCTCGGTAAGGAATTTGCTGCGCACCTCGTCAATGCTGCTTGTGATATCCACCGCGACGATGCCCACGCGCGGCGTGATTATCTCATCAACGGTTATCTCGTCAAATTCCAGCGCGCTGCGCACGAGGTTTGACTCCTGCGTTTCAAGCACGCCCTCGTCCTCGGACTCCTCAATGATGGCTTTCAGCTCCTCCTCTGTGAAGCTTACGGACTCCTTGGTGTGAAGCATCTTTGCCACGCCTTTTTTCAGAAGTATAAAGAATGCCGAGAAGGGCGTGAATATCATCATCAGAAACGAGATGACAGCCGATACGCCTATGCTGAAATTTTCCGCGAAGTCCTTTGCGATGCTCTTTGGCAGCACCTCGCCGAATATCAGCACCACTACCGTTACGACTACCGTGGAAACTACCGAGCCGTACACATCGCCCGAGCCTGCGCTGAGCTTGTTCATCAGGTCGATGGTGAGCAGTGTCGCAAGCGATGAACACGCGATGTTTACGATGTTGTTTCCGATGAGTATGGTGGTTATCGCCTTGTCGTATTTCTTGATTATCCTGAGCGCTCTTTCTGCGCCGCGCGAGCCGTTGTCAGCCATGCTTCTCAGACGTATCTTGTTTGCGCTTGAAAGCGCCGTTTCTGACGCGGAGAAGAAAGCGGAGCAAGCTATGAAAAATATTATCAGTGCTATCTGCATCGGGTCATTCCCATCCTTTCCAGATATCGGGGCAGTAGCCTGTTGTCGCCTGTCTGCCGTTTCTTACTATAGGTGTTTTGTACAATCTCGGGTCATCCATCAGCTTTTCGGGCTTTGCGTCGTCGTAGAGGTATTTTATGTCGGCATAGTTTTTCGCATTCTCGTCTATCACCGCGTCTATCTTGCCGCCAAGCGCCCTCACCACGCTGTCAAGCTCGCCCTTGCTCAGACCCTTTGAGAGTATGTCTATGTACTGATATTTTACGCCGCGCTCCTTGAAATATCGCTCGGCTTTTTTTGTATCGAAGCATTTGGACTTGCCGAATATCTGTATGTTCATGCCTTTACCTCATTCAGCGCAAACTCGCGTATCGCTTTTGTCACGCCGCCGTTGTTGTTGGTGTCTGCGATATGGTCGCAGATGCTTCTGATGTAGTCGTTGCCGTTTGCCATTGCGAAGCTCACTCCCGCGGTCTGCAGCATATCGGTATCGTTGTAGTAGTCGCCGAATGCCATGACCTCGCTGCGGCTGATGCCGAGGTGCTGCGTCAGCTTTTTGAGCGCGCTGCCCTTGCTTACGCCTGCCGCCATAACGTCCATCCATATCGGGCCTGACACCTGTATATTCAGCCTGTCACCGAATATTGCGTCAAGTGCGGGCTTTCCGCGCTGCTGTGCGCCCTGCATATCACATACGGCGAGCTTGTAGATGGTGTCCTGCACGCTCAGCAGGTCGTCGCATTCGATGTGGTTTTTGTAGAATTTTGCGACCTCCGCGTTGAATTCGGGGCTGTCGCTGAGGTGGTATGTGCCGCCAACGGCGCAAACCAGCAGCTTCAGTCCGCCTATCCTCTCGGCGGCGGCAACGAATTCTTCGAATGTCGCGCGGTCGAGCGGTGTTATGTCCACTACCTCGCCGTCATGCACGATATACGCGCCGTTGTCGCAGATGTAGTCCAGCTTTGCGCGGTAGTCCTCGCGGAAGAGATGCTCCACTGCGGCATAAGTCCTGCCGCTAGCGACGGTGAATTTTATGCCCTTGTCGCACAGGGCGTCGATGGTTTCATAGAAATCGGGCGGAAGCTGCTTCTTGTCATTCAGCAGCGTGCCGTCCATATCGCTTGCGATAAGCTTTATCATGTCTGTCGTCCTTTTCCTTGTTCTTTATCTTTAGTTATCTTAATTGAGCGGCTTTTTCGGCTCTTTGCTGTACATTATCTCGTTGTCGAATAGCGACGCGTCGAATCTTTTTATCGCCTGATCTATATCATAGGCGAAGTCGTCGGGTATCTCCTCGTTGTCAATAAAGCGCTCCAGCGCGCTGATGAAGTTTTTGTGCAGCAGCATCTTGTCTTTCAGCGCCATCCTCATCGGCACGCGTCTGCCTGTGTCGGCATTGCGAAGCGTGAGTATATCTCTGTCCAGCAGCTCCATGATGTAGGAGATACTGTCGCCGCTGTGCGGCCCGAATACCAGCTGATGGTACACCGCCGCCTTGCACATCGCGCCGATGTTGTATTCCTCGGGAATGGATTCATGCACGGACATCAGCGTGAACAGAAATTCCTCTATGGACGCGTAATTCTTCGGCAGTCCCATGCACAGCGTCAGGCTGTCCACTCTCGCGTTTGAGAATTTCAGCGCACAGTCCAGCGCGGTCTTGAACTTGTTCATCGGGCAGATGTCGATAGGAACAGGCACCGTACCCTTACATTCAAGGACATATCGGCGCGCATCCTCGGGGGACATCAGCGAGTAGCTTCCGCGAAGCCTTACCATGGAGATGGGGCTGCTTATCTGAGCCTGTGCAAGGGCTACCATCTGGCGCGATAGCTTGTGCACGGCAGGAAACTCCATTATCACCGGCACTCCGTTCAGGTTTACGCGCTTTTTGAGGTCGTTGACGGTGAGCAGCACATAGCTGAAATCGAACACCTCTGTAAGCTCGGCAAACATCGGGTCGCCGAGGCGGAATATATATTTGACGTTTTCGGGCAGCTCGTTCATCTTCATGACGGTGCGGAAGTCAAGCTCGACATACTTCACACCCGATTCGCCCAGCGCCTCGATATACCTGTAGATATGGTCGGACTTCGCGCCCTCGTATATCGGCAGGGTACACAGGCTGTTGTCGGTTATTACGGTCTTCATCTGTTATCCTTTCATGAAAGCACTAAAAATATATCACTTTCAATTATAACATAATCAGAGCCATATATCAAGCGGTAACAATTGCTCAAAAATCAGGTAACAGTTTAAATTTTTGTATTATTCCGCTAAAATCGGTCATATAGCCTGTCAAGTGATTATTTTTTAACAAATTTGCAAATAAGCCTTGCATTTGGGGTCAAAAAGTTGTACAATATAAGAAGTATACTATTTTCTGGAGAACAGTATGGACTTAAAGATAAAACATTTCAGCGAGCTTACCGCTGAGGAGCTGTACAGGCTGATTCAGGCGCGTGTGGCGGTGTTCGTGGTAGAGCAGACCTGCCCCTATCAGGAGCTTGACGGCAAAGACCTTGACGCGCTGCACGTCTGGTTTGAGGAGGGCGGCGAGATATGCGCCTATGTCCGCGTGCTGGACAAGGGCGTGTCCTATCCTGACGCGGCATCCATCGGCAGGGTGATAACGCTGAGGCGCGGCACGGGCTTGGGCAAGCAGATAATGTTGGAGGGCATCCGCCTTGCACAGGAGCGCTACGGCGCGTACAGGATACGCATCGGCGCACAGGTCTATGCAAAGGGCTTCTACGAAAAATGCGGCTTTGTGCAGTGCAGCGACGAATACGACGAGGACGGCATACCGCATATCGGGATGGTGCGCGGCTGACGAGCTTTCAGGCTCGATATGCAAACATACAGCGAGGTGACCGTATGAAAACAGCAGCAGTAATATGCGAATACAACCCGTTCCATTACGGGCATAGATACCAGCTTGAGCAGACGCGTGCGCTGGGCGCGACGCACATCGTTGCGGTAATGAGCGGCAACTTCACGCAGCGCGGCGATGTTGCGATATTCGATAAATACGCGAGGGCGAGGGCGGCGCTTGAAAACGGCGCAGACCTTGTGCTGGAGCTTCCGACAAGGTTCAGCCTTTCGGCGGCGGAGGGCTTCGCGCGCGGCGCGGTGAGCATCATAGAGGCGCTCGGCTGTGTGGATATGCTGTCATTCGGCAGCGAGTGCGGCGACGTAGCGGCTCTGAAAGAAGCCGCAGGCGCGGCGGAATACGCGGTGCATACCGATGAATTCAAGGAAGCCATGCGCAGGGGCGCGAACTTCCCCGCGGCGCTGAGCAAGGCGGTGCAGAGCTACTATACCCCCGATGTGTACGAGGTGCTGAGCAGCCCCAACAACACGCTCGGCGTGGAGTACATCAAGGCGCTTGACGACATCGGCAGCGGCATACAGCCAGTCACGGTGCAGCGCGACGGTGCCGACCATGACAGCGACGAGGAAACAAAGCGCTTTGCAAGCGCGTCGCTGATACGAAAAAAGATACTCGGCGGCGAGGACTATTCCGAATTTGCGCCCGTTATCGACGAGCCGACTGCTGATATAAAGCGGCTTGAAACGGCGATACTCGCAAAGCTCCGCGGTATGCGGCAGTCGGAATTCGAGAGCGTGTACGACGCGGCGCAGGGACTAGGCGAGCGTCTGTACAAGGCGGTGCGCAGAGCAAACTCGCTGGATGAGCTGTATTTCCTCACAAAGACCAAGCGCTACACTCTGGCACGCATCCGACGCGCGGTGCTGTGCTGCCTGCTCGATATAGACAAAAAGCTGCTGAGCGAGCCGATAGCCTACATCCGCATCCTCGGCATGAACACACGCGGCAGAGAGATACTCTCCGCAGCGCAGTGCGGACTGCCCATCGACACCTCGCTGAAAAATCTCTCCAAACAGAGCCGCGAGGCGCACCGTCAGGCGGCGCAGGAGGAGCGCTGGGGCGACATCTACTCGCTCGCGTTTGCAAAGCCGCGCCAGTGCGGATACGAGTTTACGGCGAAGCCTGTTATCATCGAATGATGTCGGTGCATGGCTGAAACATATAAATTATCCAAAAAACATATCATAATTTCGGAGGACACAAAAATGGTTACGATTTCAGAGATTGAGTACAAGAATTTCGGCAGATGCGTCAAGATGGAGAACGAGGTGGCATCCGTCATCGTTACGGTGGAGGTAGGCCCTCGCATCATCAGCTATTGTCTGAACGGCAAAGAGAACATCCTTCTGGAGGACATCGACCGCGAGTTTTTCGAGAACGGCGAGGAATTCCGCAGCTACTTTGGCGAGGACGAAACATGGTACATCTACGGCGGCCACAGATTGTGGAGCAGCCCCGAGAGCTTCCCTCATTCCTACGTCCCCGACAATAACCCCTGTGAATACGCGGTGCTGGAGGACGGCTCTCTGTGCGTTATGCCCCCCGAAACACGCACAGGTCAGCAGCACTGTATGCTCATACAGCTGCACGAGGCAACTTCCGACCTGCTCGTTATGCACTCCATCCAGAACGTTTCGGGCGCTATCGTGACGCTTGCGCCGTGGGCAATGAGCGTATGCAGCGCAGGCGGCGTTGAGATATTCCCTCAGAGCACAAAGGACAACGGTCTGCTCTCCAATCGCAGAAACGTATTCTGGAGCTATTCCGACATCAACGACGAGCGCTTCTTCCTCGGCAATAAGTACGGCACGCTGCAGCAGGTAAAGGGCGCGCAGAACAAGTTCAAGATAGGCTTCAACAACGAGGACGGCTGGGCAGCTTATGTAAACAAGGGTCAGATATTCAAGAAGAATTTCTCCATGAACATCGACGGAGAGTACCCTGACTACGGCTGCAATTTCGAGACCTTCACCAACGGCATCTTCCTTGAGTGCGAGAGCCTCGGCGAGCTTAAGACCCTCAAAAACGGCGACACTGTGTACCTTACCGAGAAGTGGTCGCTGCTGCCCTGCGAGGATACCTTCGACCGCAGGAATGAGGAGAGCATCGACGCTTTCGTAAACAAGTATTCACTGAATAAATAAGGAGCATCTATGTCACTTTATGAGCAGCTTCGCGCGAAGCACAAGACCTTTATCTAACACAGCTACGAGTTCGCAAAAGAGGACGGAGATAACATTCTCCGCTTCCATTTCTCGATAGACGAGCATCATTTCTATCCGCAGTGGACGTGGGAATTTGATACCCCTGACGAACTTGACATAACGCTCATCGACGAGCTTGCTTTCTCGCTCGGCATGGCGGAGCTGGTGTCCTACTGGAAATGCGCGTGCTGCCCTGAGGTAGAGGTGCGCTGCGGCAAGCTTTCCGAGTGGCAGAAGAACTGGTGGAAAAAGCTGTATTACAACGGGCTTGGCGAGTTCTTCTACCGCAACGGTATAACGCCCGATCCTGACAGCTTTATGAATATCACAACGCCTGCCGCTGTTGAAAGCCGCGCATACTACGGCAGAAAGACGGAGCTTAGCGGAATACTTGTTCCTGTCGGCGGCGGCAAGGACAGCGTGGTATCGCTGGAGCTGCTGAAAAAGCACGGCGCGGATATCCATCCTTATATCATCAATCCGCGCGGCGCTACTCTGGGATGCGTGGAGGCGGCAGGCATCGCGCCCGAAAAGACGGTAGGTGTGCGCCGCACGATAGACAAGACGCTGCTCGACTTGAACAAGCTCGGCTACCTCAACGGTCACACGCCGTTTTCGGCAGTGGTGGCATTCTCCGCGGAGCTTTTCGCGGCGATGAGGGGTCTGAGATACATCGCGCTGTCCAACGAGAGCAGCGCGAATGAGGCTTATGTAGACGGCACGGACATCAATCACCAGTACAGCAAGTCCACGCAGTTTGAGCGCGACTTCCGCGAGTATTGCGAAAACAGCTTCGGCGGCTTTGAGCGCTGCCCCGAGTATTTCAGCCTGCTTCGCCCGTGGAGCGAGTGGCAGATAGCGCGCGAATTTGTGAAGCATCCGCAGTATTTTGGGGTATTCCAGAGCTGCAATCTCGGCAGCAAGACGGATGTTTGGTGCGGAAACTGCGCAAAGTGCCTGTATGTGTACATCCTGCTCGCCGCATTTCTCGATGACAAAACGCTGACTAAGATATTCGGATGCAATATGCTGGAAAAGTCAGAGCTTCTGGAGATGTTCGACGGGCTTGTGCTGGATGGCGTGGATAAGCCGTTTGAGTGCGTCGGCACTCGCGACGAGATACGTCTGTCGCTCGAAATGGCGCTGAAGCTTCGCGGAGCAAGCGCGCCCGCGCTGCTGAGATGCTACGCAGGCTACCGCGAGACAGGCGGTTTTGACATTCCCGACCTGACTGATTTCTTCGACAAGGACAACTATGTCCCCGAGGAATTTATATATCTTCTGAAGGTTAACG
>SVMQ01000103.1 GCA_015067375.1 Oscillospiraceae bacterium
TATCCTCGGGAATAGCGCGGATAGGCTCGGGGGCAGGTCTTGCGGGGGAGTAGCCCTGAATATAGTCCACGCCGAGGTCGATGGCGGTGCGCATCTCATTGGAGGTCTCCACACCCTCTGCAAGCACCTTGATACCGTTCAGCCGCGCAAACTCTACCGTGCTGCGCACGAACATCTGCTTGTTGAGATCCTTGTGGATGTCGGTTATCAGGAAGCGGTCTATCTTGATTATCTGTGGCGCATAGCGCATCAGATTCACGATGTTGGAGTGACCCGTGCCGTAGTCGTCGATAGCTATCTGACCGCCGCTGTCGTTGCCTGTCAGCTTCTTGATGGAGTTCAGCTCCTCGTCGGAAACGGTGTTCTGCTCCGTCAGCTCAAACACCACCCTGTCCATGTGCGCGCCGTAGCGCTCAGACAGCATATCGAGGTCTGTAGCATTGAGGAAGTAGCCGGGGATGGTATTGATGAACACCATCTTGTCACCGAAGCTCTCCTTGTCCGTTGAAAAGCGCTCCATGATATTGAAAAGCGTTGCACGCTCGATGTCGTAAAGCTTGTTGTATTGCTTTGCCGCCTCCAGTACCTGGAACGGGTTCATGCCTATGCTCGCGTCAGTACGCATAAGCGCTTCATATCCGCATATCTCGCCTGTCTTTGCACTGACGATGGGCTGGAAATGATAGGTGAACAGGTTCTTCTTTATCAGCAGGTCAAACGCCTGATAATGCGCCTTGGGCGAAGCCGCATTATCCTTTACAGCGGCGCCCTGACCCGATTTCAGTCGGTTCATGTACATCTCACTGTTCGCAAACTTGATGTAGCTTTCCAGCGAGTCGTTCCAGTCGGAAGACAGCACCGCACAGCCTGCGTTTACCTCGACGAAATACTCTCTGCCGCTGTCGGTGTTGTAGGCCTCTATCAGCTTGAAGAACACAGATGTCGCGGAGTTTATCACATCGCTGATGGAGTTGGGGTCTCTGAAATAATTGATGACCGCAAACTCATCCTCGGCTATGTGCGCGATAAAGCAGTCGTTCGGATTGGACATCTTGAGCGATTCCGCAACAACGCGCACCGCCTCCTCTATCTGCTCAAGTCCGTAATTCTCAAGGATGTAGGAATACTTGGGCAGAGCATAAACGGACACCGAGATAGGTATCTCAAGGTTAGCCTTATCGCTGCGGAATTCATCAAACCACTTCTTCGCGCCCTTGAGATTGGGCATACCCGTGACGGAATTGGTAAGCGCCGCGCGTTCGACGCGCTGACGCATATTGTCCTGCTTGAAGCGGTTTGAAAAGATGCTGAACGCGATGTTTATTGTCTTGTGAACGCGCCTTACCTTGTGCTTGTTGTATATCAGATTGTCGGTGCATACCGCGTAATATCCGTATACCTTGCTGCCGACATAGATGGAGTCAAGTATATAGCAGGAGCTGCTCTCAGTCCACTTGTCCGCGTTAGGGATAAGCTCGCTGAGGCTCATTCCCGTAGTGCCGCACATACCCTCGTCCTTCGTGTATTTTGAGGGGATCACGACAAGATTATCGGTATAGCTCCTGTCGGTCGCTGTACGATTCTGCTCTACGATGGAAGCAAGGAAGTCGTTGTTAAGGCAGACATAGGAGTTCTCCAGCATACATCCCGAAAGCGCGAAGTTGAGCGCGTTTACGTCAGAGATATCCAGCATCCTGTCTATCCAGCCGTACTCAAAGTCCTCGTGCGCCTCCATCTCGTGATTGGTGCGATAAAGCTTCGACGCGATCTCGCGGAAGTCGCTCTGCGCCAGCTTCTTGCAGCCGCATGACTCCGAAAAACGCGGAATATACGGATAGGTCAGCGCGCAAGGCTCCGCGCCATCCTGCAGCGCAAGCCCTATCGCCTTTACTGCAGCCGCCGCAAGCGCCTCATGGTCGTCGCGGCAGGTGGTCAGCTGCGGCTCGTGGTGGTCTGCCGCGTCAAGTCCGTCAAAGCCTGTTACTATAACGTCCTCAGGCACGCGCCAGCCGTAGCGCTTAAGCTCCGCACAGGCAGCAAATGCCATGTGGTCGTTGGCGCAGAATATCGCCTTGGGCGGCACTCTGCCCTCGCCTGCAAGCCTGAAAAGTATCCTCTTTGTGGGATCCTCCCAGTATTCGCCGTAGTCAACGCGGCTCTCCTCAAACTGGATGCCGTTCTCCTCCAGCGCCTCTTTGTAGCAGCGTATGCGCATGGCAGACTCGGCGTCGCCCTTTTTTTGTCCCGCGATGAAAAAGGTATCTGTGATACCGTGTTCCTTGATGACATGGGAGATGAGCGACTTATACGCCTTGGAATAATCACCCGTCACCGAGAAGCAGCCGTCAGCCGTGCCGTTTATCATAACAACAGGGACGCCGTGGTCGTGTGCGCCGGAAATGATGCCGTCAAGTACGTCGCGGCTGCAGAACGAATCACCGAATACTGCCAGCACGTCAATGATATTGTAATCCACAAGGTCATACACCGCAGCGGCACCCTTGTCAAATTCGTCGTTGCGGTAAAAATCCACAAAGCTGTTGAAGAATATAAGCTTATATCCTGCAGCTTCGGCAATATGGTGCATCCTGTTGCAGATATCCGCACGCATAGAATCCTGTATCTTTGTCGTGCATACACCTATGATCTTTCTGCCGTTCATCATAACGCGGAACGCCCCTTCCAGTAAAAGTACGATTGTAAAAATACCTATTTTTATTTTACCATAACCCCGTAAATTTGTCAAGTATTACAAAAAGTTTCATGGTTATACTATTTCTCCATAAAAAGGAACTCCCCGAGAAGCACGACGATCTCAGGGAGGATGATATCAGGTTTATTACAGCGCTTTATCCGAATCCGACTGAGATCAGATATCAAGATCTATCGGGTCGGTTCACTCGTTCTCCAGCAGCGCCTTGTAGAACTCAGAGTAATCCGAGCGCTGCTTTCCTGTGAAGTCTATCGCCTCGCGCGGATGACGGTTGAGCAGACCTGTCAGCATATACTGCACATCGTAGCCCCACACAACGCCCTGCGCTTTCAGCGCGAGCATAAATCTCTCGATGAACTCCAGCACATAGTAGAGATTGTACTTCGGATTCTTGAGGAAACCGAGAAGCAGCTCCAGTGCGCAGTTGCCTGCACCTCTGCCCATTCCCTGCACCGTAGCGTCAAGGAACGAAACGCCGTAGGACATCGTTTCGATGGTGTTTGCGAACGCGAGGTTCTGATTGTTGTGCGCATGGAAGCCTATCTGCTTGCCTGTTCCCTCAACAGCGCCAAGGTACAGCTTTGCAAGCTCGCACGCATTTTCGGGGTAGAGCGAGCCATAGCTGTCCACAAGATAGATGACATCAACATTGGTCGCCGCAAGCATCTCAAGCGCCTGCGCAAGCTGGTCGGAGCTTGCCTGAGATATCGCCATGATGTTGCAGGTGGTCTCGTAGCCAAGCTCGTGAAAATGCTCGATCATCTCGACAGCCGCAGGTATCTGGTGGATGTAGCACGCAACGCGCACCATATCTATAACGCTCTCGCTCCTGGGGAGGAAATCCGTCTTGTAGTCGCATCTGCCGACATCCGCCATGACAGCGATCTTCATGTCAGAGGGATTGTCGCCAACGATAGCGCGCAGATCCTCCTCCTTGCAGAACTTCCACTTGCCGAACTCGCTCTCCTTGAACATATTCCTGCTCGCCTTGTATCCGAACTCCATGTAGTCCGTGCCGCACTTTACGTTCATCTTGTACAGCGCGGATACGAACTCATCCGTAAAATTGAAGTTGTTGCAAAGACCGCCGTCCCTGATGGTCGCGTCGAGGACTTTGATGTCCTTTCTTACGCTCATTAATGTACCTTTTCTTCCTGCCATTTCAGTTACCTCCTGTTGCTTTAATGATTTTATTCTTTAAAGCTTTTATCTTTTAAAGTGTTAAACAACAGGTTTATTATAGCACATACTTCTGATTTTGTCAACAGGTATTTTGAAATTTTCAGATCTCATAGCGGAATATATGCAAAACTGCCCTGAGATACGGCTGTAATGAGCCGCATATCAGGGCAGTCAGATCAATGCTTATCCTGTTTCTTTTTGCTTTTTGCAGGGACGATGAAGATATATACCAGCGAGCTTATCAGCAGCAGCGCAGGATAATACAGATACGGGATTATCTCAAACGCCGACACCGAATGTCCCAGCGAAGCCGCCGCGGACACAGCCACCAGCATCTGTGCGCCGTAGGGTATGATGCCCTGAAAGACACAGGAGAATGTGTCCAGTATCGAGGCGGTCTTTCTCGGGGAGATATCATAATTCTGCGCCATTTCAGCGGCGATGGGGTTTGCCATAACTATCGCCACGGTGTTGTTTGCGGTAGCGATATCCATCGCGCCCACCAGCAGACCTATGCCAAGCTGACCGCTCTTTTTGCTCCTGAAAAGCTTTTTTGCCGCATACAGGAGAGCGTCGAAGCCGCCGTATTCCCGTATCAGCTCACACATCGCCGCCACCAGCACTGCCACCATGGAGGTCTCAAACATCCCCGAAACGCCAGAGCCGATGTTCTCCACAAGCTGCACAGGCGTGACCGTCGCTGTCGCAAGCGCGATCACCGCGCCCGAAGCTATGCCGATAAGCAGCACGACGAACACGTTGATGCCGACAACTCCGCCGATCAGCACGAGGATGTAGGGGATTATCTGCACAAGGTCGTATTCGCGGTCGATGGTCTGTGCGCCGTTGTTCAGCGACAGCAGTATGATAAGAATGAGCGACACCACCGCGGCAGGCAGCGCAATGCGGAAATTCTCGCGGAACTTGTCTTTCATTGCACAGCCCTGTCCGTTGCACGCAGCGATAGTGGTGTCCGAGATGAACGACAGATTATCTCCGAACATCGCGCCGCCCATCACAGCGGCAATGCACAGCGGCATAGCCGCACCCGAAGCGTCCGACACCGCTATGCTTATCGGAACTATAAGCGTGATAGTGCCGACAGACGTACCCATCGCCACCGAAACGAAGCAGCTTACCACGAATATTACTCCCACGGCATACTGCGGCGGTATCACAGACAGCAGGAAATACGCAACGCTCTCCGCGCTGCTTCTTCCCGCAACTCCGACAAATACGCCTGCCGTCAGGAATATCAGCAGCATCGTGATGATGTTCTTGTTGCCGACTCCCCTGCCCATTATCTCAAGCTTTTTGTCAAACGACAGCTTCCTGTTCTGCAGGCAGGCAGTAAGCAGCGCCGCAAGGAACGCCACGACTATCGGCACCTTGTAGAAGCCCATGTCTATCTTCATCACATATTCAAATACTATGCCGCAGCCGAGATACAGCACCAGAAATACAGGTATCGGCAGCAGCGCTTTTGCATTTCCCTTGTTTTCCATCGTCCCTCCGTCACGTCAGCGTCACGAATATTATAATGCCTGCCGCGCTAAATAATTCACCCCATCCGCTGACGAATGGGGTGAGCAATGATGTTAAGCTGTGAATTACTTGATAACTCTTACTGCGATAACGCTGTCAACGCCCTTGAGTGTTGTTTCGATACCGTCTGTGCCGCCTGTTACGTCGAGTACAGTGTAAGCGAGATCCTTTCTGGACTTGCATACCATGTTCTCGATGTTCATGCCTGCAGCGGAAACCTTACCTGTCAGGTTGTTGAGGATGCCCTCTACGTTCTTGTGAAGTACGCAGATCTTAGCGTCGCCTGCCATGGGAACAACAACGTTGGGGAAGTTAACACTGTTGATGATGTCGCCCTTCTCGAGGTAAGCCTTGATCTCGTTTACTGCCATGATAGCGCAGTTGTCCTCAGACTCGGGAGAGGAAGCGCCGAGGTGGGGCATTGCTGTAACGCCGTCGATACCCAGCAGATCGTCTGTAGCGAAGTCTGTAACATAAGCAGCCATACCGCCGTTCTGGAGAGCGTCGATGATAGCCTTGCTGTCAACCAGATCTGCTCTTGCGAAGTTGAGGATGCGGACATTCTTCTTCATTGTAGCGATGGTCTCAGCATTGATCATGCCCTTTGTTTCAGCTGTTGCAGGAGCGTGGAGAGTGATGTAGTCGCACTGCTCGAAGATCTCCTTGTTGCTCTTTACATAGTGAACTCTGTCAGAGAGGTGCAGCGCGCCGTCAACGGAGAGGAAGGGGTCAGCGCCGTATACTTCCATGCCGAGGTCAACTGCAGCATTTGCAACCTGTGCGCCGATAGCGCCGAGACCGATAACACCGAGCTTCTTGCCCTTGATCTCGGGGCCTGCAAACTGGCTCTTGCCCTTTTCTACGAGCTTGCCAACGTTGTCGCCCTCACCCTTGAGAGTCTTGATCCAGTCGAGGGAAGCAGCAACCTTTCTGGAAGCCATGAACAGACCGCAGAGCACCAGCTCCTTAACAGCGTTAGCGTTAGCGCCGGGAGTGTTGAATACTACGATACCCTTCTCGCTGCACTTGTCGATCGGGATGTTGTTTGTGCCTGCACCTGCTCTTGCGATAGCGAGCAGATTCTCGGGCAGCTCCATCTCATGCATGGAAGCGGAACGAACCAGCACTGCATCGGGGTCAGCCATATCCTCAGCGAAAGCGTACTTGCTCTTGTCAAAGAGGTCAGTACCGCACGCAGCGATCTTGTTGAGTGTAAGAATATTGTACATGGGTGTAATTCTCCTTTTATGTAATCAAATCCGAAATCAGCCCTGCTTTCACAGGACTGATTTTGTTATCAATGAAATTGCCGTCAAAGGCGAACGAGAAGTGCGCAGGTACAAGGAACAGCGCTGCCGACGTACTTTGTGTACGTCAAGGCGATGTGACGAAGTAGATGCGTGCTTATCGGCAGCCTTACGCGTTCTCTTCCTCGAACTTCTTCATAAAGTCTACCAGAGCCTGAACGCCCTCGATAGGCATAGCGTTGTAGATGGAAGCTCTCATGCCGCCAACAGAACGGTGACCCTTGAGGTTCTCAAGACCTGCAGCCTTAGCTTCCTTGACGAACTTAGCGTCAAGCTCCTCGTTGCCTGTAACGAAGGGAACGTTCATCAGGGAGCGATCCTTAGCCTCAACTGTACCCTTGAACAGCTTGCTGCTGTCGAGGAAATCATACAGGATCTTAGCCTTCTTCTCGTTGTGAGCCTTCATAGCCTCGAGGCCGCCCATCTTCTTGATCCACTTGAATACCTTGCCGCAGATGTAGATACCGTAGCAGGGAGGAGTGTTGTACAGGGAGTCGTTGTCAGCCTGTGTCTTCCACTTGAGCATTGTGGGAGTGCCGGGGAGAACATCGTCAGTGATAAGATCCTCACGGATGATAGCGATAACAACGCCTGCAGGGCCTACATTCTTCTGAACGCCGCCGTAGATAACAGCATACTTGCTTACATCAACAGGCTCGG
>SVMQ01000104.1 GCA_015067375.1 Oscillospiraceae bacterium
ATGCGCTTTGCCATGTAGCCTGGGTGGTAGATCTCTGCAACGTGACCTGTTGCAAGACCGATCTGGTTACCGTAGGAGGAGTAGCCTGCTGCGGCAGTTGTTGTGATCTTTCTGGGGGGCAGCTTGCCTTTGATGGTCTTTTCAACGGGGAGCAGGGGATCAGACGCGCCTGTTACACGCATTGCCTGATATACATAGGAACGACCTGACAGCGGATCGCGGATAGCACCGCCGAGGCAGGTTGCAGCACCGCCGAAAGGCTCGATCTCTGTGGGGTGGTTGTGAGTTTCGTTCTTGAACATCAGCAGCCATTCCTCGTTCTTGCCGTCGACGTCAACTGTGATCTTTACGGAGCAAGCGTTGATCTCCTCGGACTCGTCGAGGTCGTTGAGCTTGCCGTCAGCCTTGAGCTTCTTTGCTGCAAGGGTAGCGATATCCATAAGGCAGATAGGCTTGTTGCCTCTGCCAAGCTCCTCGCGGTCAGCCTTGTACTCTGCATAAGTATCAGCTATGTACGAGGGAGCGATATCAGCGTTGTCGATGATAGTGCCGAATGTGGTGTGACGGCAGTGGTCAGACCAGTAGGTATCTATCATGCGGATCTCAGTGATGGTGGGATTTCTGTTCTCGCTCTTGAAGTAATCCTGACAGAATTTGATGTCGTCGTTGTCCATTGCAAGACCGTACTTTACGACAAAATCCGCAAGCTCAGCGTCAGTCTTGTCGATGAAGCCGTCGAGAGTTTCGACGGATGTGGGGATGTCGTACTTGACTTCGAGTGTTTCGTACTCATCAAAGCCGCACTCTCTGGACTCAACAGCGTTGATGAGGTAGTGCTTGATCTTGTCGAACTCCTCATCGGTGATCTTGCCCTTGAGGATATAGATCTTTGCGTACTTTACAACAGGTCTGTCACCCTTGCACAGCATCTGGATGCACTGTGCTGCGGAGTCTGCACGCTGGTCGAACTGACCTGGCAGGAACTCAACTGCGAACATACGTTCGTCAGCAGCGAGTGTGGGGAGCTGCTCGAAGACCTCGTCAACAGGCGGCTCGGAAAATACTGTGGGGATAGCCTTGTCGAAATTCTCCTTGGGGAGCTGCTCTGCATCGTAGCGGTTGATGATGCGAACATCCTCAACAGACTTGATACCGAGAGCAACGGTAAGGTCGGAGAGTGTTGCCTTGCCGTCAACCGCAAACTGCGGCTTTTTCTCTACATAGATACGATAAACTGCCATTTTTGTGTCCTCCATATTTTTCGGGCTTGTCTAAGGCCCGCTTTTTGTTCTATATTAATTCAGCTGTGCAGTAGCCTGCTTGTGCTGATATCAATCTGACCTTTGCCAGAGTGTGGCGCTCTATCTGTGCGCCATATATCCTGACGGGGATGTAATTTGCTGTGAATCCGTTGCTGTATTCCGTGGACTGTGGTTTTTCGATAAGTACCGTCTGTGTGCTGCCGACCTGAGATGTGAGATACTGCTGCTCCAGCTTTTTAGAGAGTGCAGTCATCTGTTTTGCGCGGGCGGTCTTTATATGGGGTACTATCTGACCCTCGCGCGTTGCGGCCAACGTTCCTTTTCTTATAGAATAAGGAAAGACGTGTATCTTTGAAAACCCTATCTTTTCCGCAAAAGCAAGGCTTTCGGCAAATTCCGCGTCGGTCTCTTCGGGGAAGCCTGTCATTATATCCGTGGTTATCGAGCAATCAGGGAATGCTCTGCGAAGCTTTTCGCACACCTCTGCGTAGAGAGCGGTGTCGTAGCGGCGCTTCATGCGTTTGAGCACAGTGTCGCTTCCGCTTTGCAAGGATAAGTGGAAGTGCGGACAAAGCTTGCTAGATTCGCTTAGCTTTGCTATCTCGGCATCCGTCATCATCTCAGGCTCCAGCGAGCCAAGTCGGATGCGCTCTATTCCGTCAACATCCGCGGCTTTTACCGCGTCGCCGAGAGTAAGCCCAAGCTCCTGTCCGTAGCAGCTCAGGTTGATGCCTGTAAGCACTATCTCCTTGTGAGAGCTGTCAGCGGCAAGCCTTGCCTGTCTTGTTATTTCGTCGGGCGGCATGGAGCGCACTCTGCCGCGTGCGGTGGGAATTATGCAGTAGGTGCAGAAGCGGTCGCAGCCGTCCTCTATCTTGATAAAAGCGCGTGTGCGGTCGAGGTCGGTGCCTGCACATCGCAGGTCGAATTCGCGCGGAAGTGGGTTGATATGAACGCGCTTTTCGCGGTTTTTGAGATATTCACCGATAAGAAACGGTATATCACATTTGGATGTGTTTCCTATTATAATGTCAGCGGCAGTCAGCGCGGCTTCGTCAGGATAGCTCTGAGGGAAGCAGCCGCAAAGCACTACAATGCTGTCGGGAGAGTCGTTTTTCAGTCCCGATACCAGCTGTCTTGCTTTTTTTACTGCTGCGCCTGTAACTGCACAGGAATTGACCACGGCAATTTCGGCAGTGCCGTCTGTTTTTTCATACCCTGCGGCAAGAAGCCGTTCGGTTATGGCGGCGCTTTCGCAGGAATTGACTTTACAACCCAATGTATGTATCGAAAACGTCATAATGCGGCTCCTTTCACATAGGTTTTTGGGCAATATATATTAAATCCGGTCTTTGTTTTTGACGTTTTACACAAAAACCAAATTTCAATATATACTCATTATACTTGATTATTCCGAATTTTGCAATAAGCTATTGACTATTTTTTGATTTGTTGCTATATTTATATTGAGGTTAGCAAAAAAGACCTCAAAAGATATATAAAGACTTGTACACAAATACAAGAAACAGACAAAAGACAACTAAACAAAACAATGAAAGGCGGCGATTTTTTTGAAGGAACTCAAGGTAATGCTCAATACTATCGAGGACGTAAAGGAATTTGTGACCATCACCAACAAGTATGGATTCGATTGTGATCTGGTATCAGGCAGATATGCGGTCGACGCAAAGTCCATTATGGGTATCTTCAGTCTGGATCTGTCCAAACCTCTCGGTATGGTCATCAGAGGCGACGGCGCGGCCGAGGAAAAGCTCCTGGAAGATATTAAGAAGTTTATTGCAGAGTAACAAAAGGCGACAGTTTTCCCGTTGACAAAGAGAACAGGGTGTGCTACTATTAAACTATTAATCAGAAGCACCCGCATGAATGAAAGGAAGTAAATATCATGACAACAACAAAGATCTGCATCAATACCATCAATGACGTAAAGAATTTCGTAAACATCGTAACAAAGTGCGAGTATGACGTGGACATCATCAGCGGCAGATATGCTATCGACGCAAAGTCCATCATGGGCATCTTCAGCCTTGACCTGTCCAAGGAGCTGACACTGAACATCCACAGCGACGAGTGCGCTGAGTTCCTTGATGAGATCAAGAGCTACATCGTAAAGTAAGATCAGATAATTCAAAACGGAGCCGATACTTTTGGTATCGGCTTTTGTTTTTGTATAGATAAGGCATCGTTTTTTTATGTGAATGATACAATGTAGTTTAAAAAGTGGCGGTCATATCTGTGTATTTTGCAGTTTTTAGTTATAAAATATCATTTTTTGCTTTACTTTTTCACAAAACGGTGCTATAATACATAATGTATAATTAGCAGTTGTCCCTATGGGAGAAGCGAAAACATCTCTCGGGACAGAAAGGAAACAATCATGAATATCAGAATTGAAAAGACCACCTGTCCCAAGGCAAAGCCTGTTGACGAGTCGCAGCTTGGCTTTGGTAAGGTATTCACAGATCATATGTTCATCATGGAGTATGACACAGGCATGGGCTGGCACGATGCGAGAGTCGTACCGTATCAGGAGATCTCGCTGTCGCCTGCTGCTATGGTATTCCATTATGGACAGGAGATCTTCGAGGGCATGAAGGCGTACAGAACTCCCGACGGCGAGATCCAGTTCTTCCGTCCCGAGGAGAACTTCAAGCGCCTTAACCAGTCCGCTGAAAGACTTGTTATCCCTGAGCTTCCCGTTGAGGATGCACTCGAGGCTCTGCACGCTCTTGTAGAAGTGGATAAGGACTGGGTTCCCCACAATGACGGTGCATCTCTTTACATCCGTCCCTTTATCATTGCAGTTGACCCGTTCCTCGGCGTTCGTCCCGGCGACAAGTATCTGTTCATGATAATCCTGTCACCCTCGGGCGCTTATTACAGCACAGGTCTTAATCCTGTTGACATCTACGTTGAAACAAACTATGTAAGAGCTGTAAAGGGCGGTATGGGCTACACCAAGACAGGCGGCAACTACGCTGCTTCTCTTGCAGGTCAGGACGAGGCTCACAAGCAGAACTACTCTCAGGTGCTGTGGCTTGACGGCGTTGAGCGCAAGTACATCGAGGAAGTTGGCGCGATGAACATCATGTTCGTTATCGACGGCGAGGTAGTTACTCCCGAGCTGCAGGGTTCTATCCTTCCCGGTATCACAAGAAAGTCTGTTCTGGAGCTTTGCCGCAAGTGGGGCATGAAGGTGTCCGAGCGCAGGATCACCATTCAGGAGATCAGCGACGCTTACGACGCAGGCAAGCTGCAGGAGGTGTTCGGCACAGGTACAGCGGCTGTTATTTCTCCCGTAGGTCACCTCAAGTGGGGCGACAAGGTAATGGAGATCAACGGCAACAAGATCGGTGAGATCTCTCAGAAGCTGTATGATACCATGACAGGTATGCAGTATGGCAGACTGCCCGACGATATGGGCTGGATCGTTAAGCTGTAATAGCAGCAGTGATCATATCAGGCATGATACATATATGTATCTGAAATAAACATAAACAAATGGAGGAAACTAATATGAAAAAGGGTATTTTCGTTAAGGGTTTTGCAGTAGTTCTTACAGCTTCCATGCTGACAGGCTGTGGTGCGCTTTCCGCAGAGGAGTATAAGGAAGCCGTAGAGGATGCTATGGAGGATTATCAGGATGCAATGTCCGATCTCACCACAATGTTGTACGAGGATGAGGATGATATCGACAAGGGTGATGCAAAGGAAGCGGTTGAAGAGGCTAAGGCAGCACTCAAGTCTATCAAGAGCCTTTCTGCTCCCAAGGAGATCAAGGACGAGCACAAGGAGTTCTGTGAGGGCCTTGATATAATGATCAAGATGACCGACCTGTCCTACGATGCTGTTCTGGCTTATATCGATGAGGATGAGGATAAGATGGAAGATCTTCAGGACGAGGTAATGGAGCTTCAGGAGGATGCTGAAGAGTATACTGAAGTACTCAGCGAGATCGGCGAAAAGATCGATGAGCTTATCGAAGAGGAAGAGGACGACTAAGCTGCTTTTTATATGTGCCTAATCGGGATATCAGCCTTTTGTGTTACAGCACAGGGCTGATATCTTCGTTTAATCAGACAGGTGATATCAGCGACATACAATATAGATGAGGACGCATTAGATTCTCTGTCTGAAACTGAGATATCGGCATATCGTTGATGTCACATCGTAACTTAGGAGGTTATACTATGAAAAAAAGAATTACTATGATCATTGCAACACTTATGGCTGCATCTATGCTTGCAGGCTGCAGCGCGCTTTCTGCAGAGGATTTCAAGGACGCGCTTGAGGACGCTACCTCAGACTATACAGACGCAGTGAAGGATCTTGGAGAGATCATGGGCGATGACCCCGAGGATATCGACAAGGGTGAGGTCAAGGAAGTGCTAGATGAGGCAAAATCTGCACTCAATACTATCAAGAAGCTTTCCGCGCCTAAGGAGATCAAGGATGAGTTTGACGCTTACTGTGATTATATCGATGAGTATATGTTAAAAGAGCTTGACCTGACATATGATTATGCTCTGGCTTATATCGATGAGGACGACGATAAGATGGAAGAGCTTCAGGATGAGATGAAGGAGCTTCTTGACGATGCTGCCAAGGACAGTGATGCCCTGACCGACCTTGAGTCCGAGCTTTTAGAGCTTATCGAAGAGGAAGAAGAGGACGACTGATAATCTGAGTTGAAAATTCAGGCTGCAAGGTAATGCAACTGCCTTGTCAAAAGGGAAAGGTTATTACTATGAAAAAAAGATTTGCTATGATCTTTGCAGCACTTATGGCCGCGTCTATGATGACAGGCTGCGGTGCGCTTTCCGCAGAGGATTATAAGGAAGAGCTCGAGGATGCTATGTCCGACTGCAATGAAGCGATGAGCGATCTTATGGCTATGCAGTATGAAGACGAGGATGACTTCGACAAGGGCGACGCAAAGGAGAAGCTCAATGACGCAAAGTCTGCGCTGAACTCCATCAAGAGGCTTTCCGCTCCTAAGGAGATCAAGGATGAACATAAGGAATTCTGCAAGCTGATCGATTATACCATCAAGGCGGCAGATGTTCAGTATGAGCTTGTTGTTGCTGCTGTAGCGGATGACGATGACAAGGTAGAGAAGCTGGAGGAGAAGATGGAGGAGATCCAGGAAGAGATGGAGGACAAGTGCGACTCCAGTGCTTACGCTGATCTGTATTCAGCACTCAATGAGCTTATCGAAGAGGAAGAGGATGATTGATCGTCTGAGCTTATTCGAGCGGGACACCTGAGTGTCATGCTCTGCTTTGCGAGAAAGGTATAGCTTATGAAAAAGAAGCTGATAGCGCTTTTTGCTGCTGTTATAATGCTGGCAGGCTGTTCAAACAGCGAGGATGATGTGATCTCCGTTATCGGCGGTGCTGACGGCCCGACTGCGGTGACAGTCGGTGAGCAGACAACGGCAGGCGAATATGAGGATTTTTTCCGCGAGATATATATTGATGAGCTGTGCAATAAATACACGCAGCTGTGCAATGACGAGGCGTTATTATACGATGCATATTATTCAGAGGATATCAATGTAGACGATGTTATCGTCAAGGCGGAAAAGTGTATTTCTACGGTGGAAGCGATAATTGCTATCGAACCTCCTGCAACGCTTGTTTCCAGCCATCAGGATATAATAGATGGTGCACAATACGAGCTCAAGTTTTACAGCAATATTCTGAATGCTTGTCTGATGGCAAAAGGAGAGGTTGATCTGACCGAGCAGGAGATAGAGGAGATGACTGCCTTTATGGAGGAATATATAAATGCGCAGACGCCTTCGCTGAACGATGCATTCGTTGCGGTGATGGATGCCATGGGATATGAGTAATTTTGCTCAATAATAGTCAATAATGTTCCCTCATGCCACGAGGGACAAAGAAAGGAAATATATTTATGCTTAACACAGAAAAGACACTTGAAAAGATCGTTGCCCTTTGCAAGGGCAGAGGTTTCGTGTATCCCGGAAGTGAGATATACGGCGGTCTTGCAAACACATGGGACTACGGCCCTCTCGGTGCTGTCCTCAAGGACAACATCAAGAATGCGTGGAAGAAGAAGTTCATCCAGGAGAGCAAGTACAACGTTGGCCTTGACT
>SVMQ01000105.1 GCA_015067375.1 Oscillospiraceae bacterium
GGGATTACACGTCTTGGCGAATGCGGAGGTCTGGTTGGAGCCGCCCATAGCAAACTCGTCCATACTGGTCTTGCCGAGAAGCACGCATCCCTCACTTTTCAATCGTTCGATAATTGTTGCGTCATAAGGAGGCACGAAATCCTCCAGCATACGGCTGGAGCAGGTGGTGCGTATTCCCTTGGTACAGATGTTGTCCTTGACTGCTATCGGGATGCCTGTAAGTATAGACGCGCTGCCGCTGTCTATCAGCTTCTGAGCCTGCTCTGCCATCGTTTCGGCTTCGGCTTCAGTGACGGTGATGTAGGAGTGCAGCCTTTTATCTATCATATCTATTCTTTTGAAATACTCGCTGCAAAGCTCCTTGGCGCTTATCTGTTTGCTGTCAAGCGCGTGGCGGAGAGTGCGTATATCGGCGCGTGTGATATCCATGTTATTCCCCTCCCTTTTTATTCGATTACCTTAGGTACGACAAAACACTTGTCGCTGCTTTTGGCGTTTGCCAACAGCATTTCTGTCGGGAAAGAGGGCTGTGCGATATCCTTGCGAAGCTCTGAAAAGCTGACGTAATCGTTGTCCGCTGTGTCGTCGTATGTCAGGTCAAATTCCTTTATGCCGTCCATAAGCTGAACGATGTATGTCATCTTTTGCGCTAATTTATCAAGCTCATGCTCTTCATAGTTAAGACGACTGAGGTCGCACAGATGCTGTATCATAGTCCTATCCATATCTGTTGTTCCTTTCGTAATGTTTTCAGTTTATAGTATGTCGTTTTTTCGGGTGTATTATAGCACTCGCAAAAAATGATGTCAATCAGTTTTAAAAAAAAGATCGGTTTTTCTGTGAATTTTGTAAGCCTCATTTGAAATATGCGAGTATTCGCCCTTTTCAGAAAATATAATTTCGTTATTTTACACTAATATAGCGAAAAACCGCGCTGTTATAGCGATTTTGTATTGACTTTTCCCGAAAATGTATTATAATAAATATGTATGCGTTATTACGTCTATGAGATGTAAATAAATGTAAATCTATAATAAAAACGAGGATACAACTATGAAATGGACAGGCTTAAATGACCTCCGCGAAAGCTATCTTAAATTCTTTGAGTCCAAGGGACATCTGCGCATGAACAGCTTCCCGCTCGTTCCTCAGGGCGATAACTCCATCCTGCTGATAAACGCAGGTATGACTCCCCTTAAAAAGTACTTCCAGGGCATCGAGGAGCCGCCCTGCCACAGAGTTACCACCTGTCAGAAGTGCATCCGCACTCCCGACATCGAGAACGTAGGTAAGACCGCGCGCCACGGCACATATTTCGAGATGCTGGGTAACTTCTCATTCGGTGACTACTTCAAGCACGAGGCTATTGCATGGGCATGGGAGTTCCTGACAAAGACTCTCGAGATCCCTGCTGACAGACTTTGGGTTACTATCTACGAGCAGGACGACGAGGCTGGCGATATCTGGGCTGACGAGGTAGGCGTACCGCGCGACCGTATCATCAAGCTCGGCAAGAAGGACAACTTCTGGGAGCACGGCAGCGGACCCTGCGGTCCCTGCTCTGAGATCCACTTCGACCGCGGCGAGAAGTACGGACCGTTCGAGAATTTCGAGCAGGCTTCTGACTGCGACAGAATAATCGAGATCTGGAACAACGTATTCACACAGTTCGATAACGACGGCAAGGGCAACTACACACAGCTTGCTACCAAGAACATTGACACAGGTATGGGTCTTGAAAGACTTGCTTGTGTAATGCAGGATGTAGATAACCTGTTCGAGGTAGACACCGTTCAGAATATCATGAAGAAGATATGCTCTATCGTCGGCGTAGAGTACAAGGCTGACGCTAAGAAGGACATCTCCATCCGTGTTATCACAGACCATATCCGTTCCACAACATTCATGGTAGGCGACGGTGTGCTTCCCTCCAACGAGGGTCGCGGTTACGTTCTGCGCAGACTGCTCAGACGTGCTGCACGTCACGGCAGAATGCTCGGCTACACCAACTCCTTCCTGCACGAGGTATGTGATACAGTTATCGACGAGAACCTCTCCGCTTATCCCGAGCTTGACGAGAAGCGCGCTTATATCAAGAAGGTCATCAAGACCGAGGAGGAGAGCTTCGCAAAGACCGTTGACAAGGGTACAGAGATCCTCAACGAGATGATCGACGCACTCATCGCAAAGGGCGAAAAGACTCTTGCAGGCGCTGATGTATTCAAGCTGCACGATACCTATGGCTTCCCGCTCGACCTGACAAAGGAGATACTTGAGGAGAAGGGCCTGTCTGCTGACGAGGACGGCTTCAAGGCTCTCATGCAGGAGCAGAAGGACACCGCACGCGCAAACAAGAAGCTCGGCGGCGGCTGGGACAATGCAAAGAACAGCGAGCTTGACAACTACAAGACAAATTTCGTAGGCTACACGAGCCTTACATCCGACACAAAGATCCTTGCACTGGTAAAGGACGGCGAGATAGCTGAACTTTGCGGCGCCGGCGACAAGGTGAGCGTTATCATCGAAAACACTCCCTTCTATGCTGAGATGGGTGGTCAGGTAGGCGACTGCGGTACTATCACAAACGGCAGCAGCGTTATCAAGGTAGAGGATACACAGAAGCTGACAGGCGGCGCATACATCTGCAACGGTGAGGTGCTGGCAGGCGGATTCTCAGTTGGCGACAGCGTAACTGCTGCAGTTGATGCGGAAAAGCGTTCCGCTACCGAGCGCAACCACACCTGCGCACACATCCTGCAGAGCGCGCTGAGAGAGGTGCTGGGCGACCATGTTCACCAGAGCGGCTCTTACGTTGATCCCTACAGATGCAGATTTGACTTCAGCCACTTCAATGCTGTTACTCCTGAGGAGCTTGCAAAGATCGAGGCTTATGTAAACAAGGTAATTCTTGAGGGCGTTCCCGTAGTTACAGAGGAGCTTCCTATCGAAGAGGCTAAGAAGAAGGGCGCTATGGCTCTCTTCGGCGAGAAGTACGGCGATGTTGTACGCGTTGTTACGGTTGGCGAGTATTCCACAGAATTCTGCGGCGGTACACATCTCAAGAACTCCGCGTGTGCAGGTCTGTTCAAGATAGTATCCGAAACATCCGTTGCAAGCGGCGTAAGACGTATCGAGGCTGTTACAGGCGCGAATGTTCTGGAGCTGCTCAACTCCTACAAGGATACAGTAATAAAGGCTGCTGAAACGCTTAAGATCGCCAACACCAACGAGCTTGTAAAGCGCTGCGAGAATGTAATGTCAGAGCTTCGCGAGAAGGACAAGAAGATCGAGGCTATGCAGCAGGCTGCTGCAAACGCTCAGATGGGCGACCTCGGTAAGGATTGCGCTGAGGTAAACGGCGTTAAGATCATCACCGCAGCACTTGACGGAACAGGCGCAGATGGTCTGAGAAAGATCGGCGACAGCCTCAACGACAAGTTTGATTGCTTCGTTGCTATCCTTGTCGGCACGAATGAGGGCAAGAGCAATATGCTTTGCAAGTGCTCCAAGTCCGCTGTTGAAAAGGGCGCAAACGCAGGTCAGATCGTAAAGGAGATGGCTGCTCTCATGGGCGGCAAGGGCGGCGGTAAGCCCGACCAGGCTATGGCAGGTATCCCCGACACCTCCAAGCTGAACGAGGCATTCGGCGCTGCTGCTGATATCGCGGCTAAGTTCATCAAGTAACATCACTAACTTTTACTAAGTCTTAACCGAAAATAGCGTATAATATAAACGATGCGGTCTTTGGATAGAAACGTTCAAAGACCGTATTGTGTAACAGGAGGAACACAAAATGGAAAACTGCTTATTCTGTAAGATAATCGCTGGGGATATCCCTTCAACAAAGGTATACGAGGACGACAAGTGCCTTGCATTCCGCGACATCGCACCCATGGCGCCTACGCACATCCTTGTTATCCCCAAGGCGCACATCGGGGGTGTGGATGAGCTGACTGCTGACAACAGCGCTGTTGTTGCACATATCTTCTCTGTAATTCCGCAGATCGCAAAGGAGGAGGGTCTTGCAAACGGCTACCGCGTAGTTTCCAACGTAGGAGATGACGGCGGTCAGACCGTAAGACATCTGCACTTCCACATTCTTGGCGGTAAGAAGCTCAGCACAGAGATGGCCTAGTAGATTTTTGCACGCTTCGCATACAAAATACTACTTTACGTTGACCTTACGGTGAACGTCGGTTCTGACATATTAATGATACAGCAAGGAGCATCAAGTGGCTAAAATAGAAGAAGCGCGCCTTAAAGCTGACCTCAAGGCAGGGCAGCTTGCGCGCGTGTATTTCCTTTTCGGTGAGGAGCATTTCCTTACCAAGACCTACGAAAACAAGATAATCGAAACGGCTCTGGGAAAAGAGCCGTCCGATCTTAATTTCGTTCGCTGGAACGAAGCGCCGTCCTCAGAAACACTGTCGGATTTCGCGGACAGTATGCCGTTTTTTGCGGAGTACAAGGTCATCCTGCTGTCCGATCTTGACGCGGATAAGCTGGACACCAACGAAATTAACGCGTACCTCGGCATCATAGAAAACCTGCCTGATACAACGGTGCTCATCATTTCGCAGACCGGTATCGATATAGACCCCAAAAAGCCAAAGGCAAAGATGAAAAAGCTTATGGCTGCCGCAGAAAAATACGGTGTGCTTTGCGAGCTGAAATATATGAGCGCGTCGCAGCTTGCAGCTCTTGCTATAAAAAAAGCAACAAGACTTGGTTGCAACCTTTCCAATAACAACGCAGTTTTATTGGCAGAGCTTTGCGGAAAAGATATGCATTTATTGTCTACCGAGGTGCAGAAGCTGTGCGATTATACCGTCAGTGGCGAGATAACCCGTGACGCCATCGAAGCGCTCGTGCCGAAAATGGTGGACACAAGCATATATACTCTCGCATCCGAGCTGTTTGCAGGTCGTACTGCCAAAGCATTTCAGATACTGGATGACCTGTTTGTGCAGCGTATGGAGCCTGTCGTGATACTTGGTACACTGTCGGGACACTTTGTTGACTGCTACCGCGCTAAGCTTGCGATGCTTGCCAAAAAAAGCGCAAACGACACCGCAGCGGCTTTCAATTATCCCAGAAATCGCACATTTGTTATTACCAAGGCTTTCAACTCGGTGAAGTACCTTTCGGTGGATTATCTTAAGCAGTGTGTGGAGATACTATATCGTACCAATATGCTGCTCAACTCCTCAAAGGCTGACCGCCGCACTCTGTTGGAGCAGGCGCTGACTGAAATTTCGGTGCTTAAACGGACATGATTAAGATAAAACAGGCTATAATAGTTGAAGGAAAGTACGACAAGATAAAGCTGTCCACGCTCGTTGACGCGGTGATAATTCCGACAAACGGCTTCGCGGTCTACAAGGACGAGGAGAAAAAAGCGCTCATCCGCTCACTTGCCGAAAAGACGGGCATAATAATCCTCACTGACAGCGACAGCGCGGGCTTCGATATCCGCACGCACATCCGAAATATCGTGAAAAAGGGCGAGATAATAAACGTCTATATTCCCGATATCTTTGGCAAGGAGCGCAGGAAATCCGAGCCGTCAAAGCAGGGTAAGCTGGGCGTTGAGGGTATGAGTCATGAGGTGCTGCTTGAGGCATTCCGCAAGGCAGGCGTGCTTGCGGATGCCGCCGAGCCAAAGGGCGAGCCTATCACCAAAGCAGATCTTATGGATTTAGGGCTAATCGGTGCGGAAAATTCCGCGCAGCAGCGACGTGAGCTGCAAAAAAGGTTAGGTCTGCCCGAGCTGCTTTCCGCAAATATGCTTATAGAAATACTTAACGTCATGTACTCACGCGAGGAGTTTATGAAAATGACGTAGAAAAAGGGGAAGAAGAATGGTTTTTTCAAGCTTGACTTTTTTATTCGCATTTTTGCCGTTAACGCTGATATTCTATTATCTGATGCCTAACAACAAGGCAAAGAACGTAGTGATCCTTATCAGCGGTATCGTGTTCTATGCATGGGGCGAGCCGTTATATGTGTTCGCAATGCTGATGTCTACCGCAATAGACTACTTTGCGGGCATCATTATACATCATAATGATGACAAGCCAAAGGTGCGTACAGCCTGTCTGCTTGTTTCGCTGCTGATGAATCTGGGCTTGCTGGGTACATTCAAGTATCTCGGCTTTATCATTGATTCGTTCAACGCATGGTTTGGCCTTGAAATAACCAATCCTGATCTGCCGCTTCCTATCGGTATCAGCTTCTTTACGTTCCAGTCGATGTCCTACACTATCGACCTGTACAGAAGAAATATCAAGGTGCAGAAAAATCCCGTAAGCTTCATCGGCTTCGTATCGCTTTTTCCGCAGCTTGTTGCAGGCCCTATCGTGCGCTATGAGGATATCCAGAACGAGATCGACAACCGCACGCTGAGCGAAAAGATGGTAGGCGAGGGCATCAGCCGCTTCATCACAGGTCTTGGCAAAAAAGTGCTTATCGCAAACAATATCGGTATGCTGTGGACTACGGTAAAGGAAACTGCTGCATTTGATTATTCGCAGCTTTCGGTGGTCACGGCATGGCTTGGTATACTTGCATTCACATTCCAGATATTCTTTGATTTCAGCGGCTATTCTGATATGGCTATCGGTCTTGGCAGGATGATGGGCTTCAAATTCCCCGAGAACTTCGATTATCCTTATATGAGCCACAGCATTTCTGAGTTCTGGCGCCGCTGGCACATGACTCTCGGAAGCTGGTTCAAGAGCTATATCTATATTCCTCTCGGCGGCAACCGCAAGGGCAAGGTGCGCACGATAATCAATCTGCTTATCGTGTGGACTGTAACAGGAATCTGGCACGGCGCAAGCTGGAACTTTATGCTTTGGGGCGCGTATTTCGGTGTGCTGATAGTGCTTGAAAGACTGTTCCTTGGCAAGGTGCTGGAAAAGATACCGCCGTTCTTCAGCTGGCTGTATACGTTCATACTTGTAGTTCTCGGCTGGGTGCTTTTCGAGGCTATCGATCAGAAGAATGTGGATATCGTGCTGATGTTCGATCAGGTGTTCACCTATATCGGTGCGATGTTTGGTGCAAACGGCGTGTTTATGGACGACTTTGCTACGAGCGCTATCATGAACTACGGCATTATGTTTGCAATATGCATCCTTGGCAGCTCCGATCTCATCAAGATGTTCGTGAACTTCGTCAAGGATAAGGCGCCGCAGTGGGTACAGTACAGCGGCCCTGTCGTACAGATGGGTGTTATGCTGGCGGCTGTGGCATACCTGTCAACAGCAACTTATAACCCGTTCCTGTATTTCAATTTCTAAGGAGGGAGAAGCATGAAATTTAAAATGACACCAGTCAGACTTATGATAGGTCTGTTTGCAGTTTTGCTGCTTTCCGT
>SVMQ01000106.1 GCA_015067375.1 Oscillospiraceae bacterium
TATCTTTTAAATTATATATGCACAGTGCCAGCATTGCCGCTCCGAACACCCTGTAAGCTGCACACAGCCTGCTGCCGCTGAACAGTTTTTTCAGCTTTTCGCGCACTGCCTTGCAGCAAAGGCACATGACCGCGAAAGTGGCAAAGAACACTGCCATCATATAAATGAGCAGCAGCAAAGTGCGCTCACCGCCACATTTTTCTACCAGCTCTCCAAATACTCTTGTGAATGGGTTGATCGTGTTTTTAGCAACATAAGGCGGCGAGGTGAATATCATCATCGTAAAGCCGACGATAAAGCCTGCCGAATATATCAGCGCAGCGGCTATGTATTCCTTTTTGTCCGTGCGCAGGTATAGCGCGATATAGATCAGCATATACAGCGGCAGCGACGTATACACGGTTATATGAAAGAACGCGAATGTCACAAGCGGCACCGCTGACAGCATGATATACAGCCTATCATTATGCAGCGCCAGATACATAAACATGATCACGATGTATGCAAGAAACAGCTCAGTCAGGGATGATTTTGCTACCCATATCACTATCGGAGAAAATGTCAGCAGCGACATTGCAATAGCTGTTGACACCGTGTCCAGTTTCAGCTCCTCGCATAGATATAATGCCGTTATGATAAGTCCCAGAAAGAACAGCGAATTGACACCCAGCATATTCTGCATACCAAACATATTTCCCCACAGCGCAAGTATCGCGGGATAGGTTGGTATGCCGTGAAAAAAGCCGCTGACACCATTTGGCTTTTCTTCCTCTGACAAGGTGGGAAGGGTGCTTACATATTCGTCATATCCGAGTATACCATAGACGTAACTGCGGTATTCCTCCTGCTGCTGCGGCGAAAGAGTGTCGTACTCCCCGAAGGTCTTTAAGCACTGAGGAGAGCTGTACATGATATCTATCGCGCGCACCTGATATACGCCCTGATCCTGAGCCATTCCGTAATATCCGAATTTCCCGAATGACAGTATCAGTGCCGCGAATATAAAAAACAGTCCCAAGCGACTTACAGAAAGGCGCATCCCGCGAAACGGCGCTTTACGCTTTTTTATCCACAGCACCGAAAGTCCTGCAGCATCAACGCCAACAATTATTAAAAGCGACGCTGTAACGCTGAACACATCAAACAGAAACAGCATACCGCCGATGATGATATATTCCGCAAAAAAGCCGAATACTCCTGCAGCTGCTGCGGCAAGGATACGTTTTTCCTTATAGCTGACGATCGCTGTCAACGCACATATACCCAGTGCAAACAGGCTCATATAACACAATGATACAGCCATGACAGTTCCTCCGCAAGCATGATATAGCAGTATCTATACAAATTCATTTTGCCGTTACATACCCCTGTTGTGGTTTAACGAGCGCTCAGCTGTTCAGCGGCAGTATGTTTTCTTATAAACTCCATGAACTCAGGCATGGGCAACGGACGCGAGTAATAATATCCCTGAATATAGTCGATCTGTGCGTCCGCCATTGCGTCGATCTCGGTTTTTGTTTCGATACCCTCAGCAACCAGCTTGAGATCCATTCCGTGAGCCATTCCTACAACGGCGTGTACCACCTGCTTTGCTTTGTCAGAGTTGAAAAACGCCTTGCTCATATCGTAATCCAGCTTGATTATAGAAACAGGCATCTCCACGACATACATGAGGTTGGATTCTCCCTTGCCGAAGTCGTCCAGTGAGAATGTAAAGCCATATTCTATCAGCCTGTTCATATTGTGCAAAAGTATATTGCGCGCAGTGACAGACGCCGTTTCCGTTATTTCAAGATTGATAAGCTGCGGCGCTATGCCGTGCTTTTCGGTAAGCTCTATCAGTCTGTCAGCAAGATCCGCCCTTTCAAACTGCACTACCGAAAGGTTTATCTCTACATAATGTATTCCCGATTCTGCCACGACAGGCTCTTTCAGAAAGATGCACACCTTTTCAAATATCCTGTCACCAAGCTCTACTATCAGACCGCTTTCCTCTGCAACAGGAATGAATACTCCCGGAGAAAGCATACTGCCGTCCCTCTGACGTATCCTTACCAGAGCCTCCGCGGATGTAAAGCGACGCTCAATATTGCTGAAAATGGGCTGCAAAAAAACCTCTACCCTATCCTCGTCAAGCGCTGCTGTTATCTCCTGCTGCACAAGCTTCTTTTCCCTGTACTTATTTATCAGCTGCTCGTCGGCGACGATTATCGTACCGTCAGAATATCTATCGGATATGTAGCCGAGAAAGCTCATAAGCTCCTCAGGAGTTGAAAAGTCCTGTCCTTTGGGGACTATCACAGACGCAAGCTTCTTTAATGGGATATCCTTTTTGGTCAATAGTTTTACAGACTGCTCTGCCAAGTCTTTAAGCCCGACAGCATTATCGCTGATAACGGTTATGTCCGAATCGACATTGCGGAATACATACACTTCCTTTTGCTTCGCAATAAGACTAACAAGCTCCAGTAATATCTCATCGGAGCGCGAACCAAGCTTTTCATCCAGCACATCAGAAAGGTATAGCTTCATTATCGAAAAATCTGTCTTTCTGCTGTATATACGTCTTAGATACTCTCCCAGTGCGTAGGAATTGAAGCAGCCAAGCTTTCTGTCCAGATTTGCCTCGGGGTTTTCCATGATAACAAAAAGAATAAGGATACCTACCGCCGTTGCAAAGCCCACAAGCAACAGGTTATTGAACAAAAACTGTATTCCCGCTGCTGCCAGCCAGATGCACATCCACAGGATAACGGCAAAGCTGCGGCGCCTGCTCAGCTTTTTGTTGAAGATACACAGCAGCAATATAGCAAGGATGTAGAATACTGCGAAGAAATACACCAACAAAACTGACGGGCCGTATGTATAGGACGTGCTGTCATCAACGAATATATTGATCGGCAATGAGAATACCAGCAGGCTCTGCACTCCAGCAATGATATACAGCAAGCCTGTACGCTTCCGATGTATCTCCTCGGAATACACATCGGTCAGCACATACGCCAGCGCAAAGACGGATTCCCATACAAGCGAGATGATATACAGCTTGCACACCAGCTTGACCACCAACAGCGGCAGGCTGTCCATATTTGCGATAAAAATAAGCGAGAATATATCAAGCATCAGATTTATCATCGAAATATACATTGCTCTTATAAATACCTGCTCTGTGTATAATTTCAGAGTCTTATGCGATCTATAGAAGATAAAAAGCATAAACAGGATTATCATTCCATAGGTCTGTATCTGTATATTCACGCGTTCCACCCCTTTTCAAATCTTTTTATGCATCACACTGAACACTGCGGAAGCTCATGTCGCACCGCTTTTCAAACAGCTCGATCTCATCGAAAAAGCCATATTGATACTGTAATTATAGCATAAAACTCCTTTCCTGTCTACACTCACCGCTCATAAAATGTTTTCATCCGATATCTAAATTTACGTGCACTATAAATAATGCACCGACGAGCTATGAAACAGCTAAAAAAATGCCGAGCGCCATGAGCGTTCAGCATTTTTCTGTTACATATCATTTTTCTGCATCACGATGAGCGTTTGCGCCTGAAATCGCGACCTGCACATATAACAAAGGATAACACTACAAGGTATCAGGCTTTCGCGTGCGGAAAAACTGCTCGCGATAATTCTTGGGTGTATATCCTGTATGCTTTCTGAACACCTGAATGAAATGGCTCTCTGAACTGAAACACAGGTAATCCGATATCTCAAGACAAGTGTATTCCGAAAACTTCAGCATATTTTCCGCTGCCTCTATGCGCTTTTTGGTTATATATGCTGATACCGTAAGTCCTACTTCCCTATGAAACAGCTTCGACAGATATGCAGGACTGAGCGAGGTTATCTCAGCAAGCCTATCCAGCGTTATTCTCGTATGCAGGTTATCGTAGATGTGATCAAGGCAAACCGTGATCGCTCTGGGATAGCGATTCTGCTTGCGGATGATCTGCATACGCTGCGCATAGTCATCCACGACCTCACGATGCAGCATATTTATCTCTTCCTCAGTACGGCATTTGTCGATACTGCGTATGTAGATATCGCTGAGGTTGTATGCTGCCTCCATCTCCATGCCGCCCTCGATACAATACCTCGTCACAAATGCGACGGTTATTATAAGGTGATATTTCAGATTGCGCACGCTGTCGTCGCTCAGCTTACCCATATCCTCACAGTTGAACGGCTTGAAAAGGCGCTTCGCCTCCTCGGGCTTTCCGTCCTTTATGCTCTGAAAGAATGCCATCTCACGCTCATAGGACAGGTGCGAAACATTGTATTCCCTGTTAAGGAACTCCACATGTGAAAGCTTTTTCTGTATATCCATACCATCACCTCATCAGCTATTGTACTACATATCAGATGCAAAAGCAACATCAGACCAAGGTTTTATTTATATTTTCTAATTAATTTTAAGATGACATATTATTCAAACGGAGTAAATCTCACCCACTCATATTCAGCCGTAAGCGGCACGTTTGCATCATTGAAAGCATTCAGCCAGCCATCCACGCCCTCGCCGCACCATGCGTTCATCATGATCTTGCTTTCGGTCACAGGGAGATTTTCTGTTGCTCTGTACACCTCCGCGCCGTCAACGTACCAGATTATCTTGTCCTCATACCACTCGAACGCATAGGTATGGAAATCCTCCGTCGCATCAAAGCCCAGCTCGTGGATATGCTCGTGGCCGCCCTGACTGTTCGTGAAATAGTTGAACTGAACTATCGTGGTGTCCTTGCCGAGAAACTCAATGTCTATCTCGTCCCAAGGGTTGTTGTCGGTCGGACCTGTGTAAGTAAAGAAAGAGGATACAACGCCGTCGTTTTTAATGGGCTTCATGCGCACCTCATACCTGCCGTGACCGTAGAACTCTCTGCTGCGGAACTCGCCTCCCGCATAAGGTATGTCCGCTGATGGCGTCAGATCATTGTCGATAATGAGCTGCATCCTGCCATCATTGAATGTTACGTTACGCCTGCGCCATGTAACATTGAACATACTTCCATTCGTCCAGCCGTCAGCGCACTCCCAGCCCTCGGGCATACCACTAGTGAACTCCGCATAGGCGTGTCCCTCAGGGATAGCTTCCACAGGCGGTGCGACCTCAGCGGCTTTGTCGGTCACTGCCTCGGAAGCAGCTTCTGTAGTAGATATAGCTGACTGCTGCTCGGCAGCTGAAGTATCCCCGCCTTTTGAACAGCCTGTGAGAAGCGCTGCTGCTAATAATAATGGTAATATCCTGCTCAACTGTTTCATATATCCTTCCTCCATATAGTTTGTTGATATTATTTTATCATTAATATCAGTTTTGTAATGTCACTAATTTATCATAAATATCAAAAATTTACTCATAAACAATATCGCAATGCAACAATATTATAACACAAACAGCATTATAATGATACAATCAATTCACAAAAAGTGCTAAGATAACATCATAAACTAAACAACAGAAAGGATGTATCAATATGTTAAAGAACAAAGGCTTCTATAAAGGCGTGGATCTGGGCGGTTGGTTCTCCCAGTGCGATTACAGCGAGGAAAGACTGAACAGCTTTATAACTGAAAAGGATATAATAAAAATAGCATCGTGGGGCGTTGACCATGTGCGCATCCCCGTGGACTACAATATCTTTGAAAACGACGACGGCACATATAAAGAGGATGGCTTTGACCGCATTGACAGGGCGCTTGAAATGTGCGAGAAGCACGGTCTGCGCGTAGTGCTTGACCTGCACAAGACAGCAGGCTTCTCCTTTGATAACTACGGCGAGAGTGAGAGCGGATTTTTCGACAGCGAGGCGCTGCAGGAGCGCTTCTACCGTCTGTGGGAACAGTTTGCGTCACGCTACGGAAAGCGCAGCGACAGCGTTGCATTCGAGTTGCTGAACGAAGTGACTGACAAGACCTTTATCGACGCATGGAACGTTATTTCTCACAAATGCATCCGCCGCATAAGAGCTTTTGCACCTGATACCGTAATACTTGTAGGCAGCTATCATAACAACAGCGCCCCTGCTGTGCCTGATCTTGCAAAGCCCTACGACGATAAGGTCGTGTACAACTTCCACTGCTACGAGCCGTTGAAGTTCACGCATCAGGGCGCGTACTGGACTGATGTCATCAACAAGGATGAACGCTTTACCTTTGACGAAAGCAACATCACTCCCGAATTTTTTGAGCAGCTTTTCGCGCCTGCTATCGAGGCGGCAAGGCTCAACAACACGTCCCTCTACTGCGGCGAGTACGGCGTTATCGACTGCGTATCTCCCGAAGATACGGTGAAGTGGTACAGATGCATCAACAGCGTTTTCGAGAAACACGGTATTGCAAGATGCGCATGGAACTACAAGGAGATGGACTTCGGACTTTCGGACAGCCGCCTTGACGGAGTACGAGAGGAGCTGCTGAAATATCTGTGATGCGTTTAATATAGACACAACAAAGCCCACAGGACTTCCTGTGGGCTTTAAATGCTATTTTGTGCTATAAAAACAAACTGTGTACACCACGATCAGCAGATCGTATTATTGCGATGGGTATCTGCTGAACGCATAACAGGATGCGGTGTTACTCTTGATTCTCTAATGCAATGGCGACGACCTCTCCGAGAAAGCTATCCAGACCTGAGAATTTGATCTTTTGGATGTCAGGGCGCGTCTGCTGGATGATCCTGCACATCATCGCCATCATAAGTCCGATCTGCCCGGTTGCGGGACCGACATTGGACAACTGTATGCTGTCGTCATTTTTCATTTTAAAAGAAAATGTAGGACTGCTTCCGCCAGGCTTGGTGAACGCCTTGAAATCACGGAAAAATGCGTACTTCAATTTACCTTTATTGATAAAGATAAGTCTTTCGCTGGTGATGAACATACCGACCTTGCCTTTGGATGTGATTCCGTTGTCCGCAAATATGTAGACCTGTTCGGTAGGCGCTATGACATTTCTGATAGCGTCCATTGCCATTTCCCAGCGGCTAGTGTTTGCATCAGGCAGCGCGATCGCGCCAAGATTCTCAGCTCCGACACCGCGGAATATGTCGAGTATCTCCCTTATTGAGTAATTGTTGTTGAGGGCGCTGCACATTGCGCCGAATATCTCATAGGAGCCGTCCTGTTTTTTGAATTCCATTCTTGTGTAATCAAGCTGCTGGTTTGCATAATTATCACCATGTGCGCTTCCCTTATTAGTCCATTTGTAGTCGATGGATACAGGGCAGGCTGCAGGTGCAGCCACAGGCTGAGCGGTATATACAGGCTGCTGTACTGCAGCAGGTGCAGGTTGAGCCTGAGGCTGAGGTTGAGGCTCAGGCTCGGGAGCAGGCTCAGGCTTTTCTATGACCAGCGGGCCAACAT
>SVMQ01000107.1 GCA_015067375.1 Oscillospiraceae bacterium
CCTGACGCAGGATAGAACGCAGAGCCGCAGCAAAGGTCATACCTGCCTTATCATTGATCTGACACTGGTTTACGCCGTCGATACGCTTCTCGACAGGGTCCTCAACCGTTACGATGTTAACATTAGGCTGAGAAAGCTCACCAAGTGTAGCGTAAAGAGTTGTAGACTTACCTGAACCCGTAGGACCTGTAACCAGCATAACGCCGTTGGGGCAACGGATTATCTGCTTGTACATCTCGTAGTTGTAGTCGGTCATACCGAGGTCGGTGATCCTTCTTGTCTTTTCATCAGCAGACGAAAGCAGACGGATAACGCACTTCTCACCCCATACACAAGGAATGGTGGATACACGGAAGTCCTGCTGAATACCGTCGATGATCATACTGTAACGGCCGTCAAGCGGGATTCTCTTCTCTGCGATGTTCATACCGCCAAGGATCTTGATACGGGTAATGATAGAGTTATGGAATGCGATCGGAACCTTCATATCCTGCTCAACAAGCTCACCGTCCATTCTGAAACGGATCCTTGTTCTTGTCTTGAACGCCTCGATATGAATATCTGTCGCTTTCAGTCTGAATGCTGTTTCAGCCATCATGTTGACCAGCTTAACGATAGGAGCATTATCGATACGCTCGCCGGACTCCTGCTGCTCAGCAGACATCTCATCTCCCTGAGCTTCGCCCAGCTCGCTAACGGCACTATCTACCTGCTGCTGCGAGTAGAACTTGCCGATAGCCTCGGTGATGGCAGTTTTTGTGGAGATCTGCGGAACGATCTCCATGCCCGTCTGTACCTTCAATTCTTCAAATATGTAGAAGTTGATAGGGTCGTTTGTTGCGACCAACAGACGGTTGTTATTTATTGCATACGCGAGTACCAGCTTTTCCTTTGCTTTTTCCTCGGGTATCTTCATAACCGCCTCGCGGTTTATCTGTGTGGTTGAAAGGTCAACAAAGGGAACCTTCAGTCTTATGGAAAGTGCCTGCGCAAGCTGAGTTTCGGACACAAGTCCCATCTCAAGCATAACGTCGCCGAGCATCTTACCATCGGAGGAACGCTGTTTTGCGAGCGCCTCCTCAAGCTGAGCCTCATTAATGAAGCCGTTTTCAACAAGGATCTTACCTATAGGTAGGTTTTTGATAGGTGCAGCCATCTGCATTCTCTTCCTTTCGGAGTATTTGCGGAGCCGATCCGCAGCCTGCGGCACGCGCCGCGTGGTTATATAGATCAAAGAGGGCGCTTATTGCAGCGCGCTCCGAATCTGCTTGCAAAAATTTCATATATATGATAGAATAGTACTATCTTAAATGAAAGGGGTCACAAAAATGACAGTGTTTGAAATCGTTTATTGTGTTCTGGTGTTCATCTTTGGCTCTGTTATCGGCAGCTTTCTGAACGTCGTGATACTTCGCACGCCGCTGAAGCAGTCGCTTATCACTGAGCCGTCGCATTGTTTCAGCTGCGGAAACAGGCTGAAATGGTTTGATATGTTTCCGATATTCAGTTGGCTGATACTCCGCGGAAAATGCCGCTTCTGCAAGGCCAAGATATCTCCTCGCTATATGATAGTCGAGGCTATCACAGCGGTAGTCTATACGCTCGCATATCTGCGCTTCGGTCTTTCGGGCGCATGGTGGGAGTTCGGTACTGCGCTTATCCTCTTCCCGATACTTATCGTGCTTAGCTGCATCGACATCGACCATTTTGAAATACCCTACTGGTGCAGTATAACCGTAGGAGTTATCGGAATTGCAGCGTTTTTTATGCCGTTCAGTGCAACGTTTACATTGGATTGGTCAGAGCGCCTCATCGCACTTGGCGTTGTCGGAGTCCTTTTCGTGGTACTTGTACTTATCGGCGGCATGGGCGGCGGCGATCTTCAGCTTATGCTGGGCGCGTCACTGCTGCTTGGATATAAGGTATTCCCCGGTCTGTTTATCGGTATTGTTCTCGGCGCGATATACGGCTCTGTGAAGAAATTCCGCGATCACAAGGCTGAGAAAGCAGCTTCCGAACAGATTAAGCAAGTCGCTCTCGACTGGTATCAGGAGCAGTTGGACCGCGATGTAGGCTACGTCAAGACAGGTCACGACGACATTATCGTGGGCAGCATCACTAACGGTCAGCCCGATATCGAATGGGAGTTTCTCGACGAAAATGCTTGGAAAGGCATTCCCGATAAGACCGCACTCAGCAAAGCGCTCAGAGAAAATGTCACTGATGAAAAAGAGGGCGGCTTCAAGATCTTCATTAAAGATGATCTTGTGGAAAAAGTTAAGTATTCACGCCATATGGTGTTCGGTCCGTTCCTTTCGGTAGGAATTACGACCGCATGGCTTATCGGTGATATTATAGTAAACTGGTATATGGGACTTATCTAAATCACTCTGCTCAGCTTGCCAAAAGCAGGCTGAGCACAATAATTTAAAAATATTATCGGGGCGGGCTTTCCGCCCCGATTCATCATTTATTGAAATTGCTGGGATTATTAGCTTTCAGCACCCTCATCGCCTTTGAATCCGGAGAATGTACCAAGCTTTCTGGAAACATAGAATATATACATATCCTTCTCATCGGGGTCAATCTCAAGTGTGGGGTAAACCTTATATTTTCCTTCAGAGTTTAACTCCATACTCTTGATATTGTTTATCTCGATATAGCTTGTTCCTTTAAAGATATGAGCATAAGCCATCAAGCTCTCATCATCGTAGATGTCAATATCCAGTTTTACGCCGGAATACAGAGTTGTTTTCGCTTCGGGTTCAGCCTCAGCGGTTTCATCGGGATCTGCCTCGGTTGTAGAATCAGGAGTGGGAGTAGGATCAATGATATTTCCGTCAGCGTCAATTTCAATCTTCATTGCCTCACGATCAAATGTGAACTTCGGATAAATGTCCTCGTAAAAACACTCTTCAAATACAGGCTCAGAAGAAATGATCTGATAGTTGTTATCGAAGCTTTCATTATACAGCATAAATTTGTGCGGGTGATTTCCCTCACTGCTGTTACGCGGATTGGTATCCTCCACATACTTAATGCTGAGACAATTAAGTTGATAATTGTCACTGTGATTTTTCATGTACTCTACTATCTCTAAAAAATCTTCGTCTTCACGAATAGCACCGTCAGGTTTTTCAATGTCATCAGCAACAACACCTGTATACACCTTTACATAGACAGTATTTCTGAGGGACTTTGAAATATAATGCTCCAAAGTAGTCGCAGTTCTGTCAGCACGCTGAGCGGTCTCATTCGTGTCAACCATACTGAATACCGGTGCCATAAACAGTACCACGCCTACCATAAGGACACCTAGTAAAGCAGTAGATACAATGACCTCGACTAACGTAAAACCTGCGGAGTTGCGCTTTTTAAGGAGTCGCGCCAAATATTTCTTCATATTTATCACTGCTCCTCTTTTGTATAGATATAAGCGCCGTAGATATTAGGATTCAGTCTGTCAGTAGCTTTGTCATTCTCGTAAATCGGGAATGATGTGTACTTTGCTGCAGTTCCATCCTCAGTAGCATTAGAGCCAAAAGACTTCGTGGTAAGCTTAGGATCAGCAGGTATGCCCTCTGCCTTATCCTCTTCGAAAACAACGTAGAATCTTGTCTTATCCGAACCACTGAAGCCTCTGTCGTAGCCGCTTTTGAACGGAACACCAATACGTATGGTGCTTTCGCTGATCTGCTCAACGGTATATTTGTTATAATTATCACCAACATCGTGAGACGGAACATACTCAGTATATGACTCGCAGGTCACATCACTCCAAACAAGGTTGCTGTTGTTTACATAACCAAAATCTGCAATCTTTGCTTCCTTGGGGATCTTGTAGAGATACGTCTTATCGCCTGATGTGATCGTCTGTTCATCAAAGACATCACTGCAGCAGAAACGCAGCTTATACTGTAGGAATACGGTATCAGCAGGGGAAACAGCAGTGCCGAGCTGAGGCAGAGGATTTGACGCTGCACATTCGATTAAATATCTGGTCTTACCGGGCTCGTTAAAGGTTTCGTCTTTAACAACTTTGGATATCTTGATGTATTCCAGACCCTTGCTGCCGGATAATCTTGTATCATAACGCGAACTTTGACCATTTCCAAATGCACCGACGATATCATCTGTTTTCGGTCCATCATCTATTCCGCCCTCACTGTCATAAACAGTATTACCAACGAAATAGTTTACGCCGTCAAGCTCTCGGCTGATCTCAGCTTTTGAGACCTCGCCGTATTCGTCATACTCTATGTCATAGGTACGTGTGCCGTAATCCATCGACACATCACATAAAACACCGTCAGTTTCGGTATCGACAAATTTAAGATTGAAAGTGCCGGTTGCACCCTCTACCTCTTTATCCTTGTCATATTTATCCTCCTCGCCAATATAGTGCGTAGAAAGATATTTTGATTTTACTTCGGTATCTTTAGCAAAGTCCATGTTTGACTGACGTTCGCTTACAGTAACGCGTATCATTGACAGTATCATACCTGACATGACAGCAAAAACAGCAAATGCAACGATGATCTCTACAAGAGTAAAACCGCTTCTCTTTGAAAAAAGTTTTTTCATATCGTCACTCCTTTGCTATTAATAACCTATCAGCGAAACCTTCCAAGACTTGCTGGAAAGCGCTGACAATGTGTCGCTCCTGCTTCTGGAACTCATAAGACTGTACGGGAGATACTCAGGCAAGCAGGTGATAGTCGACATACTGTCCTTAAAGACATAGTCGGATACAATCATACCGCCACAGAATCTTACATATCCGCCACCCGAGCTGTCGCCATAAGCCTTAAAGGTCATATACGGTGCATAAATAAAGCCGTAAAAACCGTTTTGACTAACTGTATGCTTATTTCCGCTTGACATCGCTACATCACCGGATATGCGAATATCCGCACTCTCGCTGCAAGATACAAGGAAAATGTTTGTAGTGGGATAGGGTATATCGTTTTTGCCGTTGTTTGTAAGGAATCTGTATTCATCTGAACCACTTAAGATCTTTGTGAGCGCTGTATCTACCTTTGCACGGTCTATGCGATTGACGCACAAGCCATAATAATCTCCGCTGTTATCCTTTTCAGGCTCCTTTTCAGGGCTGCAATGCGGGCAGAAACTGTATGTATACTCGTGCTTTTTGCAACGCACCTCAACCACATGATTCGTTTCTCCGTTTTGAGCACAGATGGTGCACTCCGGAGTTGTATTGTCGTCAGTTTTGGTGTAAGTACATTGTGAGCAATCAGCTTCGCAGTCTGTATGAATAAAATCATACATATTTGCCGCAGCAGTACCATCGATTACTTTACCGGGCTTGAAAATGAGCTGTTCGCTCGATGTACCCTTTCCGGTATCAATGCTACCACCAAGGAGGAAGAACAAGGTCTCATGAATAACAAGGTTATTAGATATATCCTGATAAACAACATCATCGGGAATATCAATAACTACAGAACCTTTTCCCTTTACGATAACGGACATCTGAAGAGCTGAGCTATAGTAATCACGAGGATACCACGAGAACGCTTCTCTTGTGCCGTCTCGGTTAAAGTCGCGGTTATTGCTAAGCTGAATAATGTACTGGTTTTTTGGATCGTTTCCTGTGTCAATAACCAACGCACAGTTATTGAATTGATTGCCGTCGGAAACGTCGAATATGTCATCAATCTTGCATGCAGTGTAGGGAAGATCCTGACCGGGGCCAAAATAGTCTTCTAGCACATTACCCTTTTCCCATTCCAGATATTTTGTTGCTGTAAATGCAGGTACGGTAACAACCTCATTCTTATAGTTGGTATAGTGGATATCTTTATCCGAAACATTGTAATAGATATCTACCTCATTATAACTACCTTTGTTATTGGGATCAAGCTCGGGAATATAGTCTGCTCTTTCCTTACCGTTCTCGGTCTTTATCCTGTCATTTATCTCCCAGTTGGAATAGGACACGCTTGTTGTGCGTCTGTCAAGCTCTGCAGCCATCTCCTTCGGTGTCATTGCGCCTTTAGGAAGTGTTGCATCATTTGTCCATGCATCGCAAGGATTCTCAACTGCTACGCCGTTTTGATACATTCCCTTGCAGAATACAGTGCCCTTTTTATAGCTAGCCATACAATCCTTGGCACCGCCATCAAAATATATGTTTCCATACACATAGATGTGTGCATTATCAGGAACACTTACCTGATTGGTGCCTAGATACAAATCGCCTAAAACATAGATGTCGCAGTTTTTAGGCATACTGCCTTTTCTATGAATGAAGTCGCCGCCGACCATCATAAGTCCAAGATTTGTGTTGCTGGGACCAAGGCAAAGTGTCTGGTCGCTGGATTGTGTATATTTGTTTCTGATCGCCCAAACAACAGGCTCTTCGAGATCGCTGTTGTTGCAGGGAGCTGTCAAGTACTCGTTATAAAGCGAGCCGCCTGCCGAAAGGTTGCCGTAAATTTTCAGATCCAACTGACCTGTAACGCTTCTTGCTGCACCAAGAGCTGCGTTCTCATTATCGATAACAACATCGAAACGGAACGTACCACCCTCGAGGAACGAGTCATTCGGAACATAACCCGTAGAAGTAAATGGGTTGAATCCTTCCTGAGGAAGCTCCTGTGGCTCTTGCTCAGGAATACTGATATAGGAATGCGTTGTTTCGATAACTCCGCCTGTTGATGTTGTAATGGCGATGTCAAATGTTCTTACCGTCGTCTTATTTTTCTTTTCGTCGTTAAGACGGGTAATCGTAATGGTGTATGCACCAAGCTGATCCTCTTCCTCTTTTCCTGCTCCTGTTGTGGAGAAAGCAGCAAAGCCGTTTCCGTTGGTAGTTACGACATCACCAACATTTTCCATGCTTGTCAGAAGAGTAATAAACTCAGTACCACCTTCGGAAGCAATCCAACCGTCTTTTTCTAAGCCTGAAACTACGGCGTCAGACAAAGAGATTGAGGAACGATAAGCCTGCTCCTGATAGAACACCTTATACTGCACATCTCTGGAACCAACTACAGAGAAGTACATTGCCATAACAAGAATCATAAGCGCAGTCATCAGGCTCAATACCATAAACAGCGCAGAACCGCGTCTGCTCAGGTATTTTCTGAGTGCGTGTTTCATTGTCATACCTCCTGTCAGCAAATGCCGACTGTCATACCTTTAGTTCTATTTGTAACAGCCTGCCGCATAACGCGGCAAAGCTGTTATCTGATGTAAATATTACTGCTCCTGGGCATCGAGCTGCTCAGTGGGATCCTGCATACGCTCAACGCTGTAGAATGTGATGGAAGTGGAAAGCTGATAGTAGTAATCAGAAGGAGAAGCCTCTTCCTCTTCCTTTTCTTCGTCATCGGAGGAG
>SVMQ01000108.1 GCA_015067375.1 Oscillospiraceae bacterium
AAATAACGCGGTAGAGGCGCTCAAGGCAGGGGCGATAAAAGCACTGGAGGCGGCGATCGTTACCGCAAAGAAGAGTGGCGTGACCCATGATGAGGTCGTGGAGATAGCCGACAGGATATGGTTAGTTGGCGGAAAAGGGGGAGAAACATGATCGAGATAAAAGACGCTGTGATGCGTTTTGAAAACACGAAAGCGCTTGACGGAGTAAGCATCACGATACCCGAGGGCTGCGCGTATGGTCTGCTTGGCTCCAACGGTGCGGGCAAGTCCACGCTGCTGCGACTGCTTTCGGGCATCTACAGACCCTATTCGGGCGAGGTAAAGATAGACGGAGAGAATGTCTATGACAATGTCCCGATAAAGGAGCGCGTATTCTTTATAAATGATGAAACGGTACAGTTCAATGATATGACTCTGACCGAGATGAGAGCGTACTACAAGCGCTTCTACAACAGCTTTTCGGATGAGCTTTTCGACAAGCTGTACAAGGCGGTAAATCTGCCGATGAAAAAGCGTCTGAACACGTTTTCAAAGGGTATGAAGCGCCAGGCGGCGGTTATCTGCGGAATTGCGTGCAGAACACCGTATCTGTTCCTTGACGAGGCTTTTGACGGACTTGACCCGACGATGCGCATCATTGTAAAGCAGATGCTTATCGACGCTATGCTTGACAACAAGCTGACCGTCATCTTCTCATCGCACAACCTCAATGAGATAGACGAATTCTGTGACCGCGTGGGACTTATGCACGCAGGCAAGGTGGTGTTCGACCGCGAGCTTGACAATGTAAAGGGCCGCGTAGTCAAGATACAAACCTCGCTCGACAGACCTGTTACCTCTGAGGATTTCAGCGGCTTTGAGCTTATGCACCTTGACAATGTGGGCAGTGTAACTCACCTTATCGCAAAGGGCGACCGTGAGACTATCCGCGCCGAGATAGAGAAGTTCAATCCGAAATTCTACGACGAGGTACCCCTCAGTCTTGAGGAGATATTTATTTATGAAATGGAGGTGCTTGGCTATGACAGCTCGAAGCTCGACAGGTAATTTTTCAAAATTCGGCACATACTTTCTGTATAAGCTGAGGACTCTCCGTCCGCTTATCATCCTGACATCTATCTTCTCGCTGCTGAGCTATCCGATGCTTTTCGGATTCCTTGTGCCGTATATGCACGTTACCGAAAAGATGGATAACTTTCCTCGAAGCGAGCAGGAATGGGAAAGCGGCTCGTTCTACCGCGATCCTGATTATATAAGACTCAGCGATACCGTGGATGTGCTTGAAGGACTTTTGGCGATGTCGGCGGTCATATGCGTGCTGATGCTTGCAGCGATATTCTTTATGAGCTTCGTTGTAACACGCAAGAACTTCCGCTGGCTGTACAATAAGACCGTGGTAGATATGGACTACTCGCTGCCTATCTCGGATGATACGAGGATAATTGGCGACCTGCTGTCCACTATGTCGGCTACACTTGTTCCGCATCTGCTGGCTATAGGCATAGGCAGAGTTATACTGATGTTCCGTCCGAAGATGGAGAATTATCAGGAATTTGAGGATATCATATTTGGTTCGGGTCTGTTTGGTCAGGTGACTTTCTCGGGACTGTTCGCCTGCATCATGCTGATGGCTTATGTGCTGTTCGTTATCGCTATATGCGGACGTAAGGCTGAAACGGGTCTGTATCCGCTCGTTATTACGGTCGCTGTTCCCGTTATCCATGCTGTATGCCTGTGGCTTGCTTACAGCGACGTTTATGGCGTACAGTTTGCAAGCAGCTTCAGCGACTTCAACAGCATCAGCTATACCTCGCCGCTCGGTTTCCTTTTCATGAGCTTCGCGTATGCGGTCGATTTCATGGGCGAGATAGAGGAATTTGCGCTTCCGCTGTTCCGTGCTGCATACGGCATACCTGCAGTAATTATCACAATCGGTCTGTTCGTAGCGGCATACTTCCTTATCAAGAACCGCCGTGCAGAGCGTGTTGGTCAGCCGTTTGCGTTCGGCATCGTCAAGTTCATGATACCTGCTATCGTGATATTCACTGTTGTTTCTCCCTTTATGGGAATCATCGGCGAGCTGCGCAAGGAAGAGGCTGAATACAGCTACACCACCCATTACGAGGGTCTTATCATAGCAATGATCATCATCACATTCGTGCTGTATGTCGTAATGGAGCTTATCAGCGGCAAGGGCTTCCGCCGCTTCCATATCACGCTCGTCAAGTACATTGCTACGCTTGGCATAAGCGTGCTTATCTGCGTGGGACTGTGGAATGCTCACGGCTTTGGCATCGCAAACTATGTGCCTGATGCAGAGGATGTGCAGAGCGTTACATTCAGCATCAACAACTATAACGTAAGCAGCTCCTATTTCGACAGCGAGGTATCAGAGCTTGAAAATATCGAGGCGATAATCAAGGTACACGACGAGCTGCCTAAGGAGCGCATGACAGATATGCACGACCGTTATATTTCGCTGTGCTATAACATGAAGAACGGAGAGTATATCGACCGCCAGTATTACCTCACAAGAGAGCAGTATAATGAGTGGATAAATGCGCTGCTTACTCCCGAGGCATATTACAACAGGCTGCTTCGCCATTATATGCACGACTGGGACGGCAACGAGACCATCACATCTCTCGAAAACGTTGTAACAGGCGCTGAATTTGACGTGCAGATACCTGGGGAGGAGTTCCTTGCCGCTTACAAGAACGACTGCTACAACGCGTCCTTTGATGATCTTTACGGCAGCACGCTGCACACATATACAGAGTTCATCATCAGATACAAGGATCCCGATTACAGCTATAGCTACGGCGGAAATTTCGAGTTCCGCACATGGATGACGGAGACCACCGCACTGCTTGCAAAGCACGGAGTGACGCTCTCCGCTGCGAGCAATGACAACGAAGTGACGTATTCACGTTACAAGACAGCCTTCCTTGTGGAATATTCATCCACATCAAACACCTATTTCGATATCATGCCTGCATTCCTGATGTGCGGCGATTCCAGCGTGTCCGAAGCAGAGATAACTGATTATGGATATTCATCCCATATAGTACATTCGGACGACCTGTCAGACGATGAGCTTTACGGCGATATGTATGGCTACAATTCGAACGATGACGGCACGGATATGTATGTAGTAGACTTCCACTGTGTAAAGCTCGACATGGATGACGCTGAGTTTGATACATTAATGAGCCACTGCTCTGATGATGTGTCCATAGCCTACAACGAGGAAAAGCTGTATTCCGTAGTGCTGGTAAGTTCTGCCGATGCAGCTGAGTATCTGAATGGCAAGGACTATGACGAAAGACAGTATTTCGTCACAGAAGAGTATTACAGCCAAGCTGAACAGCTTTTCGCTCAGCTTGCAGCATGACACCCTCCATCCCCTCTAAATATGACGCGATGCCGCCTGTAAAAGGGCGGCATCGTGCTGCGTATTGATCTGTATTTTTATATGAGAATATAAAGTCCTGCGGCGGATTTTGAGTAATCCTCAGGCTGTGCCAGTGCCTTATCCCAGCCATAACGGAACAGTGTATCCGTCCGTTGGAAGAGCACCGACATATCCCAGTGAATAAAGTTGCTCATCAGATCCTTGCGGACGTATGGCAGAAGTATTTTCTCAACACCTGCGCCTACCTTATCGGCAAATTCTTCAGCAAGCGACTTTACTTCAGCGTATATAAGGTCACAGATCTCATTGAAAACTTCACGTCTTAAAATCGGAAGCTGAACAATAAGCTTGTCATTTTCCTTTTTCAGCAAGCTGTTTTTAAGGAGAACAGCTGCCATAGCCTCCTCGTGGACAGACAGCTTTTTATGGGGATCTTCCGATAATGCCACAAGCAGAGCGATATTGTTCCCGTCGACCCATCTGTCACGACCTCTGCGCCAATCATTTTCATCGTCGCAATCATTGGGAAACGGCTCTAACTCATAATTGTTTATATATTCGATCTTTCCGTATTCTGAGGTCGTAAAGTCCTGATGAAGGCAAGACCAGCCGTGGTCTTTCAGCCTTTCCCATACAGAGTTATCGAAGCTTTCGTCAGCGAGAGTGTATTCCATCGTCAGGCGGTATTCTCTTTCCACTTCATCCCTTATGCCGTATTTCTTCGTATAATGATATTTTCCATGATTACCGAAGGAGTAGCTTGCCAAGACGTATAAAAGCCATAACAGATAGCCGTAATCGAAATCATTTCCGTAAAAATCAAGAGCTGTGATCTTATCCTTAAGCCCTAAAAGAATGTTGTTGATCTTTTCCGCATAGCCGTCATCGTGAAAAATATCGCAGGCATAAATTTTCGCCTCTAAATACTTTTGGCGAGGGAAAACGCAGTGGTTTGCGATATACTTTCCTTTTGCGGGCGAAATAAGCAGCCCTTCTTTGATAAGCTTTTCGATCATTTCTTCAAGATAAAGGGGAGCAACTCCCATTTCGTCCGCGATCTCGTTTACCGTCTTTGCTTCGCTTCGGCAGATGACCATGATCTGCGGACATATCTTCGAGCTGTTCATAAGAAGTGCTGCCTTTCTCGCTGAATGGCCCAAGAACCAGTTTACATCAGCAGGCGCGTAAGCAGTTTTACCTATATTATTCATATTATTAAACCTCTCTTTCAGATCTTTCTTTGCGTCAAACAAACGGCGCTTTACCGTACCCTCGGGAATACCGAGTTCATTTGCAATTTGTCTGACTGTTTGTTCTTTCAGATAAAATCGTACGATCATCTCGCGGTGGATAGAGGCCAGCCTTGAAAGAGAATAGTTGAGCTGCGATATGTCTTCTGCGGCGATAACATTTTCGATAGGCTGTGGATTTTCAGCTGCCACGCCGCCTGCCGTTTCGATGGGCAAAGTGGAGTTACACTTGCTTGCTATGTAGTCAGCGTACTTGTTTCTTGCCATTTTCCAGTACCACGAATAAAAGCTTACAAATTCCTTTCCGCTTGCAATAACTCGCAGCGCTTCATACAGGATATCCTGTGACAGATCCCTTGCGGCTTCCGTATCAGAAATACGTTTAACGCAGAAAAGATATGTAGCTTCTATCAGCTCACTTGTGATAAATTCATTCATAGGCTTTACCTCTTGCAGATCGATTTGCGCGGTGAATTTAAATTCACTTAATAAGTCTGAAAAATAATGAAAAGGTTCGGTGATTATTGAAGATTTTTTATAGGCTGCCACTTATTGGATAAAGATAAAGGCTGCACAGCAGAGCGGTTTGCTCTTTTCTGCACAGCCGAAGACAGCTTTGTGTCGTGTCATAGTATCTTATCTTCTTGCGTTTTTCAGTCTGACTGTAAATTCAGTGCCAACGCCAACGGTACTCTGAACGCTGATGTCGCCGCCGCAGAGGTTCACTATACGCTTGACCAGCGGCAAACCCAGACCGTTGCCCTTTGTCGCGTGTGATTTGTCCGCCTGATAGAATTTCTCGAAGATATGCGGTACAGCCTCCCGCGGTATGCCTGTGCCGCTGTCGCGTACCTTTACGGTAATTATGCCGTCTGCCTCATGGCAGCTGACTGTAATTGAACCGCCGTTGTTTGTGAATTTCACTGCATTGTCAAGCAGATTGTTCCATACGTGCGCCAGAAGCTGTTCGTTCCAGTAAAACATTACCTCGTCCATGTCCATTTCGATGTCAAGGTCTTTTGCGCTCCACTGGGGCTCCAGACGCAGCATACAGTTGCGCAGCTGTTCGTCAAGAGAGAATTCCGTCCTCTCAGAAACTATGTTGCGGTTTTCTATGTTTGTCAGCAGCAGGGTATTTGATGCCAGTACCGAAAGGTATTCAGCCTCGTCCATGATTATTTTTGAGAACTCCTTTTGCTGTTCGGGGGTGAGGTCGCCTTCGTGCAGCTGACGTGCAAAGCCGCGTATAGACGCAAGCGGCGTCTTGAACTCATGCGAGAAATTTGCAATGAAATCCTTGCGGAACATTTCGGTGTTGTTGAGCTCTTCCGTCATTTTATTGAACATTGAGATAAGCTGATTCAGCTCGTTTACGGTATGCTTTTCGTTCCAGCCCATATTGAGGTGCGCTGTATAGTCGCCGCGTGTTACTTTTCGCGTGGCTCTAATAAGCTCGTTGAGCGGATGCAGAACGAAATTGCCCAGTATTATCGCAAGAAGTCCACCGATTATTATGCTTGCAATGATGGAGCCGAGTATCTCGGTAGTGTCATTCGTACCGCCGCCGACGTAGCCTATAATGATGATCGCCGTGAAAGTAAGTATCTCGGATGCAATTATTATCATCAGCACCAGCAGCATAAGCTTGAATGTAAGCTTGGTGGTACGACTGTCTTTGCGTTTTTTCGTTTTTTTATTCATGTCAGTTTTTTTTCTTGTGTATAGCTTTGTAGCCAAGACCACGCACCGTCACTATCTCGAAATCTGTATTTTCGCGGAAGCGCTCGCGCAGACGGTTGATATGTACATCTACTGTGCGTATCTCGCTGTCGCTGTCCATCTCCCAGAATTCGTCCATTATGTTTGCGCGGGTAAAGGTTTTGCCGGGGAATGACAGCAGCTTGAACAGTATCTGAAACTCCTTTTTCGGCAGCGTCAGCACCTCGTTGCCGCTGGTGACGGACAGTGAGTCGTATTCGAGCATTGTGTCACCGATAGTCAGCTTTTTTTCCTCAGATATCTTTGCACGGCGCATAAGGGCTTTTATGCGCAGCAGCATCTCTATCTCGTCCACAGGCTTTACCATGAAATCGTCCGTACCTAGCGTGAATGCCTTTCGGACATCCTCCGCGCCATCGCGTGCAGTTATTATCAGCACAGGTATCTCGCTTCCGCTGTCGCGCAGTGTGCGCAGGAATGTATAGCCGTCCATCTCAGGCATCATGACATCCAGCACGATAAGGTCGATGTGCGTTGTTTCAAGCAGCTGCAGCGCCTCTCTTCCGTTGCAGGCGGTGTAGGGCTTGTAGCCGTTCTGTTCCAGCGTTACCTCATATAAGCGGCGGATGTGCGCGTGGTCATCCACCACGAGTATATTGAACATTGCAGACCTCCGTTTATACAGGCAGCGTGCGCTGCAGAGGGATCACTCTGCCCTCTTTAAGCATACGCAGATAATCCTCGTGCGAATTTATAGGCTCAGGCACGGAAATTCCGCTTCCGAAGAGCGAATGCAGGTGATGGCTGTCAGAGCCGCCAGTTTTGATGAGCCCGTACATATCGGCGTAGAGGTTCGCGCGCTCGTTGTACATTTTAGCAGGGTCGTGGCTTCCGTTTACTA